>NZ_QUKM01000005.1:0-200929 GCF_003481245.1 Blautia sp. TF10-30 | reverse complement strand
TTCGGCTGTTAACCGAAGGGTTGTTGGTTCGAGCCCAACTCGGGGAGTGAATGCGACCTGTAAGAAACTCTTACAGGTCAGTTCTTTCAAAAAGTAAATATGGCTCCGTGGTCAAGCGGTTAAGACATCGCCCTTTCACGGCGGTAACACGGGTTCGATTCCCGTCGGAGTCACTGAATATAAAATATTTGTTATGTATGCCGATGTGGCTCAATTGGCAGAGCAGCTGATTTGTAATCAGCAGGTTATCGGTTCGAGTCCGATCATCGGCTCTTTGGACCTTTAGCTCAGTTGGTTAGAGCAACCGGCTCATAACCGGTCGGTCCCGGGTTCGAGTCCCTGAAGGTCCACTTTAGTTCTATATTTTATATTCTGTATATGTCTGGCCCGGTGGCTCAGCTGGTTAGAGCGCCGCCCTGTCACGGCGGAGGTCGTCGGTTCGATCCCGATCCGGGTCGCTTTAAAAAGTCTGCGGAAGCAGGCTTTTTTCGTGTATAAAATTTCTTCCAGCTATAAAAGATGCCGTATTCCAGACATAGAAAAAAGTCTGAAAGACGGCATCTTGCTTAACAGATAAATTAACGGATAAAGTTTGTGCCGACGCGCGGTTCCTTTTCCGGAAGACCAAAGGATTCTTTTCCGAGCTGGATGCTCTTCATCAGAAAACTCATATTCCGTGCAAGGGTACGCATGATCTGCAGGCCTTCGAGATCTTGCTGCGCCTCGTCCGCATTATTTCCATGGATACTGTTCCAATACTGGCCGGAAGCAACCGGCATGCCGGAGATGGTGAAGTATTTGTTCAGCTCATCAAAGGTAGCGGAAAGACCGCCGCGGCGTGCAGAGACAACCGAAGCGCCGACTTTCATGGTCTTGTCAAAGTGTGTGCTGTAGAACAGCCGGTCAAGAAAAGCAATAAGTGTTGCATTTGCAGATGCATAATAAACCGGACTTCCGACAACAAGGCCGTCAGCCTCTTCAAATTTCGGAGCAACCTCATTTACCATATCGGAAAAAGCACATTTTCCGAGCTTGGAACAGGCACCGCAGGCAACACAGCCGCGGATATCTTTATTTCCGATATGTACGATTTCCGCCTCAATACCATTTTCTGTAAAGACTTTTTCCATTTCGTGCAGGGCAGTATAAGTGCTGCCTTTTGCGTGAGGACTTCCGTTGATTAATAATACTTTCATTTGATGGTACCTCTCTTTCGTAATTTTCTTTATTATAACACCGGAAAAGATGCAAATAAAGACGCTTTTTTGGGCAAAAACTGATCTTAACAGAAATAGCTGCTGGACGGTATAATACAATCAGCAAAGAAGGCAAAACTTGCAATGGGAGGTTACCAAATGAAGATAGAGAGAATTCTGATTGAAGATCAGATGGCACCGATCGGGCTGGATGAGAAAAAACCGGCATTTTCCTGGCTGCTGACGGCAGAAGAAGGAGAACAGAATCTGATGCAGAGCGCATGCCGGATCGTTGTGCGCACCGGAGAAGATACTGTGTGGGACAGCGGAAAAATGGAAACCGGCGTATCAACAGGGATTGGTTATGAAGGAGAAGCACTGCAGCCCTGTACCAAATATGAGGTAAAAGCAGAGGTGTGGGATAACCACGGCGGAAAAGCAGAAGCAGAAAGTTCCTTCGAGACAGGCCTTATGGATTCTTTGTATGCAGCATGGGAGGGAGCTGAGTGGATCGGCGCACCGCATGCGACGGTATGCGCGGAAAACCGCGGTGTTTTTACGATCGAGAGTGAATTTCGGATGGAAGGCGGGAAGGGAGAAGCGGGTATCGTCTTTGGAGCCAATGACTTCCGTCTGAACGATCATACGAAAAATGAGCTTGGCATGGAAGGGGAGAACTATATCCGTTATGCTGTGTGCCTTGAGGAGGGAGATGCACGCCTCGAAATTTACCGCGTGGGCTATGCGCCGGAGGATACAGCGGAAAAACCGTTTGCCGTTACGAAACTGGTCAACTGGAAAGAGAAAACACAGGAAATCCTGACACCAGAGAATGCCAATGCCTTTCATAAGCTGACCGTAGAGGTTGACGGCAATGTGGCATACGCCTATGTCGACGGCATCCTCGTGGATGCCATTGAAGAGCATGGATTTTTTGGAACGAAAGTATCAGGCCGCCAGCTGAATCCGAGAGGAAATAACGATGTGCTGCCGTATCCGAGACTGAATGAGATCGGATTTTATGCAGGAAAAGGGACGACAGGATATTTTAAGAATCTGACCGTAAGAAACGTAAGAAAACCATCCGCGGAAATTGTTCGTGAGACGCCGGAAGGACGGCTGGATGGGGGAAAAAGTATCTTTGCGGATCAGATTCCGGTGGAAAACGGATACTTTAAAGTAGAAGACAGCCAGATTACGGCAGATCCGTCCCATCATTCAATTCCAATGCTGCGGTCGTGTATTTCCTGCCAGAAAGAGAAAAAACTGGTATCGGCACGCCTTTATATTACTGCGCGCGGTATCTACGACTGCCGGATCAACGGACAGGAGATCACGGAAGATCTGCTGCGTCCGGGTCTGACACAGTATGACCACAGAATGAACTATCAGACATACGATATCACAGGGCTGATGAAACCGGGCCGAAACGGAATCGGCGTGACGCTGGCATCGGGCTGGTGGAGCGAGGCACAGACCTTTGTGGTGAAGAACTTCAATTACTTTGGAGACAAGGAGAGTCTGCTTGCCAAGGTTGTCATGAAGTACGAGGACGGCAGCCGCGAGGTCTTTGGAACAAATACCGAGGATTGGAAGTATTTCGGAGAAGGTCCTTACCTGTTTTCCAGCTACTTTGCCGGAGAGCAGTACGATGCGCGCCGGGCAGAGGTTTACGAAACTTATTCTCTGCCGGAGTTTGATGACAGCACCTGGGAAAAGCCAGTTGTTGTGGATACCGTCATGATCGAAGAGTTCTGCACGATGCCGGGCTTTGGACGGTCCTGGCCGGCGGTTCATGAGCAGAAGCCGGAATATATCGGTGAGTACGATGCGCCGGTGCGGATTGTGGACCGGAGAACGGCAAAGACGAGAAAAGAGCTGTTCCCGGGTGTGTATCTCTACGATCTGGAACAGGAGATGGCTGGTGTACCGCGGATTACACTGCATGAGAAGGCGGGCACAAAGATCATCATCCGCTATGCGGAGGTGCTTTATCCGGATCTGCCGGAGTATGCCGGAAAAGAAGGCACGATGATGCTGGAAAATTACCGGGATGCGACGAGTACGGATGTTTATATCTGCCGCGGCGGGGAAGAGGTGTTCCAGCCGAAGTTTACCTTCCACGGCTACCGCTATATTGAGATCAGCGGTGTGGAGCATGCGCCGGAGCTGGAAGAAGTAGAGAGTCTTCAGTATTCTTCTGTGACGGAATTCCATGGAAGCCTTACGAGTAGCCATAAACTGCTGAACCGGTTTGCCGAGAATGTTTCCTGGTCACAGAAATGCAACTTTATCAACATTCCGACCGACTGCCCGCAGAGAAATGAGCGCATGGGCTGGGCGGGCGATACGCATATTTTCTGCCATACGGCGCTCAACAACAGCAGCCTGAAGAAATTCTATGAGCGGAACCTGCAGGCGATGTGTGATCTGCAGACACCGGAAGGCCAGTACCCGGAGATTGCACCGGTGGGCGGCGGATTCGGCGGCATTACGTATGAGTGTGCGAGTATTTTTATGGCGTGGGAACTGTATGAGCAGTATGGGGATATCCGCACACTGGAGAAATTTTATCCTGGCATGCAGAAATATATGGACTATATGAAGGATAAGGGTCTGCCGGGAACGAAGGTAAATCCGGCGATCGGACCGCTTGGCGACTGGCTGGCACCGGAAGAGACGGATCTGCTGCTTTTATGGAATGCATTCTATTATAAAGAAGCCGATCTGATGAGCCGGATTGCCGATGCGCTCGGAAGAACAGAGGAGCAGCATCAGTATGAGGCGCTTGCTGCGAAGGTGAAGAAATTCTGGAATGAGACATTTGTACTTCCGGATTCCGGAAAGACCTGCAATGCGGACGGAACGCTGTGTGATACGCAGTGCTCGTATGCAATTGCACTGTCTTATGGTGTGGCAGAAGACAGAAAGAGAATAGGAGAGCATCTGATCCGAAAGACGAGAGCGATCGGCCATACGGTCGGAACGGGATTCTTTGGAACGGGTATTCTGAACCAGATGCTGACCGAGCAGGGCGCTGTGGAGGATGCCTGGAAGATGATGCTGCAGACGGCATTCCCGTCGTGGCTGTATCCGGTGACCCAGGGAGCGACGACGATCTGGGAGCACTGGGATTCCTACACGAAGGAAAAAGGCTTCGGCGGACAGAATGCGATGAACTCGTTCAATCATTATTCTCTCGGAAGCGTTCTTTCCTGGCTGTATCACACGGGACTTGGTATCCATAGAGACGAGACAAAACCGGGTTATCAGCACATTCTGCTGAAACCGCAGCCGGGCCCGCTCGAGTTTATGAAAGGTTCCGTAGACAGCCCGTACGGCGTGATTTCTGCCGGATGGGAGCGGAAAGGTGACAAAATAGAGTATCAGGTTACGATTCCGGTCAATACAACGGCAACCCTGTTTAAAAACACGCAGGATCCGGCGGATACCGTGGAACTGGGAAGCGGAACGTATACTTTTATGCTGTAAAAAGAAAACCCGAAAGGCTCCGGCAAAGAAATGGGAGACTTTCGGGCGGAAAGAGAAACGCTGTCGGAGAGAAGAGAACTCCGGCAGCGTTTTCTTTGTCATGTTTATTTTTCGGCAGTCATGTGCAGATGACGTTTGATCGCTTCAAAGCTTTCCTGGCTGATGACATGCTCGATGCGGCAGGCATCTTCCGTGGCGGTCTGCTCATCAACACCAAGGCTCATCAGGCCGCGGGAGAGGAGCTGGTGGCGCTCATAGATCATCTCTGCGATCGCGCGTCCGCTGTCGGTCAGGTAGATGTAGCCTTCCGGCGTTACGCGGATCTGCTCTTTTTCTCTTAAGTTTTTCATGGCAACGCTGACACTTGATTTTTTAAAGCCAAGTTCTTCTGCAATATCAACACCGCGTACAACGGGTTTTTTCTGACTTAAGACTAAAATAGTTTCCAAATAATTTTCTGCGGATTCGTTCGTTTTCAGCAAGATGTTCACCTCGTTTTTCTAAATAGCTGAAGATTCATAAATATATATACATATAGAATAGCATATTTTTCGGAATAGGGCAATGATGGTTTTTGATGGTTTTTCTTAATTTCAGAAAAGTTGTAAGATTTCAGAAAAAAAGACAATGAGGATAGAAGAAGAAAAGCAAGATAAAAGATGACAGGGGGCAAAAAGAGAGGTAAAATAGGAAAAAACAATGAAATTTAGATGGAGGTTAGGACATACCATGGAACAGGTGATAAAGAAAAGACTGCAGCAGGTGATGGATGCGTCCGTTGCAAAAGGAGAGACACCGGGCTGTCTTCTGATGGTGATCAAAGACGGAGAGGAGCAGGTTTATCTGGAGAGCGGATATGCGGATATCGAAGCAAAAAAGCCGGTTTCCCGCGATAATATTTTCCGTCTCTACTCCATGAGCAAGCCGATTACCGCGACGGCCATGATGATTCTGGTAGAGCGCGGAATCGTCGATCTGGCGGATCCGGTCAGCAAGTATCTGCCGGGCTTCCGGAACCCGGTTGTATGTACAGCGGATGGGAAGATAGAAAAAGCGGAGAGGGAGATCCTTCTGGAGGATATTATGAATATGACATCCGGGCTGACGTACGGCGGAACGGATGAGACGGGACGGCAGACCGATGAACTTTTTCAGGAGGTGATCCACGGACTTGAGGAAGAAAACGGCGGAACGATCAGTACAGTAGAATTTGCAAACCGTCTTGGAAAAGTCCCGCTTCTGTATCAGCCGGGCCAGTCCTGGAGTTATGGAACGTCGGCGGATGTCGTAGGTGCGGTGATTGAGGTGGCAAGCGGCATGCGCTTTGGGGATTTTCTGAAAAAAGAAATTTTCGAGCCGCTCGGCATGAACGATACCGATTTCTGGGTTCCGGCAGAAAAGCAGGATCGTCTGGCGAAGGTGTATGACTGCAGGGAGGGACAGCCGTCCGTCCGTTATCTGGACAATAACCTTGGCATTCAGAACGATATGGCGTACCGCCCGGCATATGAGGCAGGCGGAGCAGGCCTTGCATCTACCATCGACGATTATGCGAAATTTACGCAGATGCTGCTGAACGGCGGCACATACAACGGTGTACAGATTCTCCGTCCGGCGACGGTAAAATTTCTGGGAGGCCACACATTAAGCGCAGTACAGCAGGCAGGCTTTGATAACTGGATCGGCCTGGAAGGATTTTCCTACGGAAATCTGATGCGTGTTCTGGTAGATCCGACGCGTGCGGTAACGCTGGGAAGCAAGGGTGAGTTCGGCTGGGACGGCTGGCTTGGATGCTACATGGAAGTCGTGCCGGAGCAGAATATGACATTTCTGATGATGACCCAGAAAAAAGATGCCGGAACGTACACCCTGTCCCGGAAGATCCGAAATATTATTTTCAGCGAATAACTTTTCATGAGAGTGATTCTCAAGTAAGGCCTTCCGGCCCGTCAGATCAGACGAAAAAAGTGCCGGAAAAGAAACAACTTAACGAATCAGACGGAACATATGAGCAAATTGCTGTAAAACTACGTCGAATTTTGTCTAAAACGGATATTTGCAGTGAGACAGATGTATGCTATTTTAGTGTCAGTCGAAAATGAAGGCGATTTCATTACTACTTTCAGAAAAAACAGCAAAAAAGGGATATCGTGTAAGCTTTTGACCGATTTTGAAGGAAATAAAAGAAAGAATTCAAAATCATGAAAAAAAGACCAAAAAGCAGAAAGGATGCAGAAAATATGATTTCGTTACCGTTAAAGTTTGATGAAGTAGAGAGTGTAGAAGAATTTGTAAATATGGTGAAACGCCTGGATTACGACGTTGACGTAAAAATAGGACGATGCGTCTTTGATGCGAAATCCCTGATGAGTGTCCTGATGATCGCCGGAAACCCGGATGCGGTTGTGGAAGCCCATACGAACGATATCGAAGCATTTAAAAAGAAATTTAAGGATTACCTTCAGTAAGAAAAAAAGTCGGAAAGGCACTGTGTGTAAGATGCATGGTGTCTTTTTTGATGCACGAAAAAGCGGGTGAAGTATCTTGCCGGGGAGACGTGTGCATGGTAAAATAAAGTCTATTGGGATGGAAATAAGAGAATCAAAAGAACGGGCTGATGTAGAAGAAGTTTTTCGTAAAAAAGGAGGCACAAAGTGGAAGAAGAGAAACTGGAAAGAAGCATCAGAAAATCAGAGATTCCCGGACTTACGAGGGAAGAGGAGGAAGCACAGCTTGCGAAGGTGATCGGGATTGCCGAGCAGAATCTGGAACAGGCGAAGGCGGATATCCGGCTGGCGAATGAGGACCTGGCGGATCTGATGGAGACGTACGACGCAAAAGAGGCGGAAGGCCTGGCGCTCTGGAACAACGCGACGGCGAAGCTGAATGCGTACCAGCACGGCATGGCGCGGCTGGAAAAAGCGAGAAAGAAGCCGTATTTCGGGCGGATTGATTTTCAGGATCCGCGGCTTTCGTTTTTAGAGTCCTATTACATCGGGCGCGTCGGCATTTCCGATGAGAAGGCGGAACCGGTTGTGCTGGACTGGCGGGCGCCGATTTCCTCCGTCTATTATGAGAACAGCACCGGGCCGTGCAGCTATACGGTGAGTTCAGAGGGTACTTTTTCGATTGATCTGAAAAGAAAGCGGACGTATGAGATTGAAAATGACCATCTGAAAGACTTTTTTGATTCCGATGTGGTAGCGAACGATGAGCTGCTGACAAAGTATCTGGCGAAGAACAAAAAAGCGGTGCTCGGTGAGATCATTGCGACGATCCAGCAGGAGCAGAACCTCATTATCCGCAGATCCCCGAAGACGAATCTGATCGTACAGGGCGTGGCTGGCTCCGGAAAGACGACGGTGGCGATGCACCGGATTTCGTACATCCTCTATAATTACGAGGAGGACTTCCGGCCGGAGGATTTCTATATCATTGGAAGCAACCGCATTCTGCTGAACTACATTACCAGCGTTCTGCCGGAACTCGATGTGTACGGCATCCGTCAGATGACGATGGAGCAGCTTTTCATCCGGCTTCTGTACGAGGACTGGGACGAAGAAAAGTACACGGTACACACCATCGACCGCGCGGATGAGAAAAACAGCATAAAGGGCGGAAGCGGCTGGTTTTTCGATCTGGAAAATTTCTGCCGTACGTACGAGGCAGAGCAGATTCCGCGGGAGCCGGTGCGGCTGGAAAAAACGGGAACATTGCTTCTGGACGCCGAGTATATTGATAACTATTGCAGGGAGCAGTCCACACTTTCCATGGAAGGAAAGATGTGCATGCTGAACGAGATCCTGCTGGCAAAATTTGAGAACGAGGTTTCGGGAAAAGAAGTGACGTTTCCGGCGCGCGAAAAAAAGGCGCTGAAGCGGAAATACGAGAAATATTTTGGAGATGGAAAATGGCGGGGATCCATTTTTGATCTCTATTTACAGTTTCTGGAGCAGCAGGAGGAGAAAGGAAAAGCGGTGGAAGTGCCGGAAAACTCCTTTGATGTCTATGATCTGGCGGCGCTGGCATACCTCTATAAGAGGATCAAGGAAAACGATCCCGTGCGCGAGGCGAGCCATGTGGTCATCGACGAGGCGCAGGATTTCGGGATGATGGCGTACCAGGTGCTTCATTACTGTCTGCGTGACTGTACGTATACCATTATGGGAGATACGTCGCAGAATATCCATTTTTCCTACGGCCTGAACGACTGGGAGGAGTTGAAAAAGCTGATTCTGACCGGCACGTACGATGCGTTCGGCGTTCTGCGGAAGAGTTACCGGAATACGGTGGAGATCTCCGATTTTGCAAACGAGATTCTGCGGCATGGGGACTTTGCGATCTATCCGGTGGAGCCGGTGCTGCGGCACGGAACGGCGGTGCGGAAAGAAGCATTTGACGATGAAGCGGCGCTGCTCGCCGCGGGTGTTCAGACAATCAAGACATGGCAGGCGCAGGGATATGAGACGATTGCCGTTGTATGCCGGGATGAGGCAGAAGCGGCGGATACGGCGCGGAAGCTGAAACAATACGTGCCGGTTGTGGAGGAGGATCTCGAGACGGCAGAGTTCGGCGAGGGCGTGATGGTGCTCCCGGTGGCATATACGAAAGGTCTTGAGTTCGATGCGGTGCTGCTTCTTGATCCGACGGAAGAAAAATATCCTGAAAATGACGGGCAGGTGAAGCTGCTTTACGTGGCGGCGACGCGGGCACTGCATGAGCTGGCGGTGCTGTATACAGGAGAACTGACGGGAATCCTTGCCAAAGAAGCGCCGAAGGGCCGTCACAATCAGGAATTTGCCATGGAGACGCTGACGAAGGCGAAAGAGTATGAGAAGGTTTCGCTGACGCAGAAGGAGGCGCGTGAGGAGAACCGCGCGATCGGCATTCAGGAGATGGACGAGCGGAACAGCCATGGACCGAAACGGATTGTGATCAAGCCGGAGCAGAGGCCGGGAATGGCGCCTGGAAATACAAGCACGACCGGAACAGCGGTGATGGCAAAAGGCAGTACGGCAACGCGGAGGGGTGCGGCAGAAACGGGAGAAGAAATTGCCGCAAAGACAATGCAGCAGCGTGCACCGGAAGGGGTGTCATCTATTTTTGCTGGTGCGGCTTATCATGGAAAGGCAGGCGGCAAAGCGCCGGGAAGCAGACGGAGTGCAGGAACACAGACAGAAATGCAATATGGAACGGGCACGGCCGGAGTGCAGAGTGCAAAAAGACCGGGCGGAGCAGGTATGGTACCAGGAGAAGCCGAGAAGACGGAGCGCCTGAATACCTCACCTTACGCTTTCGGTGCAATCCCGGAAAACGAGCTGCTGCGCATCAAGGGCCATTCGAAGATCAAGTGTGCGGTGAAATGGGCGAAGAAAGGAAAATCGGCGGTTGAGATTGCCAGCATGTACGGCATCTTACGCATCACCCCGATCACGCCGGAGGTGATCCGCATCAGTTTCGTAAAGGGTGTGACCGCAAAAGTGCAGGACACGTACTGGAAGCCGAAGGCAGATACCGCGTTTCCGTGGAGTGCGAAAGAATCGAAGACGGCGGTGCTGGTCGAGACGGAAAAGCTGCGCGTCATGGTAGAAAAAAAGGACGGCGCGGTGCAGTTACTGACGCCGGACAACAAACCAATCCTTTCCGAGAAGCGTGACGAGCCGCGCATGATCGACGGCGGCATGACATGGACGTTCTTCGACTGGAGCGGTTCCGAAAAGCTGAAAGCAAAAGGCATTCTTTCGACCGAGTGGCTGGATCTGACCGCGAAGGCGCGCTACGTCTCTTTTGGCGGAAAGCAGGCGCGGATGCCGCTGCTTGTTTCGAACCGCGGCTACGGCATTGCGGCCGCCGCGTCCCGGACGGCACTGCTGTGCAATGTACGGACGTTTGGAACGTATCTTCACACCGCAGGGGACGGACAGATTGATTATTACTTCATTCTCGGAAAAGACCGGGAGGAAATTGTAAAACAGTATAAAGAGCTATAAAAGGAGCAGACATTTTATGAAAACTCTGGTAATTGCAGAAAAACCATCCGTGGCACGCGACATTGCGCGCGTACTGGGGTGCAGCAAAAAAGAAAACGGAGCGCTGGAGGGAAACAAGTATATCGTTACCTGGGCGCTCGGCCATCTGGTGACGTTAAAAGATCCGGAAGACTATGACAAAAAGTATAAGGAATGGAATATGGCAGTTCTGCCGATGATGCCGGAAAAACTGCAGATCAAGGTCATTCCGCAGACGGGAAAACAGTACCATGCGGTGACGACACAGCTTGCGCGGAAGGACGTGAATGAGATTGTCATTGCAACCGATGCCGGACGCGAGGGTGAGCTGGTGGCGCGGTGGATTCTCGACAAAGCACATAACCAGAAGCCGTGTAAGCGTCTCTGGATTTCCTCTGTGACGGACAAGGCGATCCGTGAGGGTTTTGCCAATCTGAAGGATGCGAAAGAGTACGACAATCTCTACCGCGCTGCCGTTTCCCGTGCCGAGGCGGACTGGCTCGTCGGCATCAATGCGACGCGGGCGCTGACCTGTAAATACAATGCACAGCTTTCCTGCGGCCGTGTGCAGACGCCGACACTTGCCATGATCGCACAGCGCGAGCAGGAAATCCGTGAATTTGTCCCGAAACCGTATTACACGGTGACGGCCGCGGCGGGCGGTGTGGTCTACACCTGGAAAGATGAAAAATCGGGCGGCACAAGAATCTCCGATCCGGAAAAGGCAAAGCAGATCGCAGAGAAGGCAAAACGGTATCCGCTTGTCTTACAGAACGTAGAAAAGAAGAAAAAGCAGAAAGAAGCGCCATTGCTCTACGATCTGACGGAGCTGCAGCGCGATGCGAGCGCACGGTTCGGCTATTCGGCAAAACAGACGCTGAATCTGATGCAGAGCCTCTATGAGACCCATAAAGTCCTTACGTATCCGCGGACAGATTCACGGTATCTGACGAAAGATATTGTGCCGACGTTAAAAGAGCGGCTGGATGCGGTCAGCATCGGCCCGTACAAAGCACTGGCCCAGCAGGCGAAGCGCAGTCCGCTGAACGGAAAGCTCTCCTTTGTCAATGATGCGAAGGTTTCCGATCACCATGCCATTATCCCGACGGAGCAGTACGTGCAGTTATCCGCACTCTCGAACGAGGAGCGCCGCATTTATGATCTTGTTGTGCGCCGTTTTCTTGCGGTACTGCTGCCGCCGTGTGTATATGAAGAGACGGTGATCCAGGCTTCCATCGAAAAGGAATGCTTTACTGCGCGCGGAAAGCGCATGGTCGAGAAAGGCTGGCAGGAGGCGTACGAGGATAACCGGTACGACGAAGAGGATGAGGCGAAAGAAGAGGTGCGGGAGCAGAATCTGCCGCTTCTGGAGGCAGGCATGAAGATCGGGCAGCCGAAGATCAGTCTCCGCGAAGGAAAGACAAAACCTCCGGCACGCTTCACGGAAGGCACGCTGCTCTCCGCGATGGAAAATCCGGTCCGCTACATGGAAAACCGCGACAGCAGCCTGGTAAAAACGATCGGTGAGGCGGGCGGCCTTGGAACGGTTGCGACCCGTGCGGATATCATCGAGAAGCTGTTCCGCAGCTTTCTGCTGGAGAAAAAAGGCAATGAGATCTATCTGACCTCGAAAGCACGCCAGCTTCTGAAGCTGGTTCCGGCGGATTTGAAAAAGCCGGAGCTGACGGCAAGCTGGGAGATGCAGTTAAACGACATTGCAAAGGGAAAGAAGCGGCGCGATGTGTTTATGAAGGAGATCCGCAGCTACACGGTGGAACTGATCGATGAGATCAAGACGGAAGAGGGAACGTTCCGCCACGACAACCTGACGAACAAGAAGTGCCCGAACTGCGGAAAACGGCTGCTTGCGGTGAATGGAAAGAACGCAAAACTGCTCGTCTGCCAGGACAGAGAGTGCGGCTACCGCGAGACGGTTTCCCGCACGACGAATGCGAGATGCCCGGTCTGCCATAAGCGCATGGAGATGATCGGAAAGGGCGAGGATGCGACGTTTGTCTGCGCCTGCGGCCACAAAGAGCGCATGACAAAATTCCAAGAGCGCCGCAAAAAAGAGGGCGGCGGCGTGACGAAGCGCGATGTGGCAGCTTATATGAAGAAACAGAAAAAAGAGGCCGAAGAGCCGGTGAACAATGCGTTTGCCGCAGCATTAAAAGGAATTAAATTATAAAAAAGGGAGCGAGTTCTGCCGAAAATCAAAAAACGGCGGAACCCGCTTCTTTTGTTAAAATCGTTGAGGAAAAGGTCAAAAAAAGTGATTGTTTTATGCAGAGTTATGCCGTAAAATAGAAACAAATGATATAAGAAACAGGAAAATTCTGAAAATAACAACAGGGAGGTTTTTCAATGAAACAGACAGATCTGGAAAAACTGCTGGCGGATATGTCGCTGAAAGAGAAAGTAGATCAGATGCTTCAGTTAAGCGGAGCATTTTACCTCGGGGATGAAAACAGCGTCCTGACCGGCCCGGCAAATGACATGGGAATCGGAAAAGAGGACCTGGAGATGGCCGGTTCCATTCTCGGTGCAGCCGGTGCCGATACGATGAAAAAACTGCAGGATGACTACATGGCAAAACAGCCGCATCACATCCCGATGCTGTTCATGATGGATGTCATTCACGGCATGAAGACCATTTTCCCGGCGCCGCTGGCGCAGGGAGCCACTTTTGATCCGGAGCTCTCCGGCGAGTGCGCGTCTGCAGCCGCAAAAGAAGCATCCGCGGCCGGACTTCACGTTACCTTTTCTCCGATGGTTGACCTTGTGCGCGATGCGAGATGGGGCCGCGTTGTGGAATCCACAGGCGAAGATCCGTACCTGAACAGCCGCTTTTCCGAGGCGATCGTAAAAGGCTTCCAGGGCGATGATTTAAAAACACCGGGAAAAGTTGCCTCCTGCATCAAACACTTTGCAGGCTACGGCGGAGCAGTCGCAGGAAGAGATTACAACACCGTAGAGCTCTCAGAGCATACCTTCCGTGAATTCTATCTTCCGGCATACAAAGCAGGCATTGATGCGGGCGCAGCGATGGTGATGACATCATTTAACACGATCAACGGCGTTCCGGCGAGCACCAACAAATGGCTGATGCGCGATATCCTGCGCGGCGAGATGGGATTTGACGGCGTGCTGATTTCTGACTTTGCAGCCATTCTGGAAACCGTTGCCCACAGAAGCTCGAAAGATGCCGCCGATGCAGCGAAAAAAGCGCTGGAGGCAGGCGTGGATATTGATATGATGACATCCGTTTACGCCGCAAACCTCTGCCGTCTCGTAGAAGAAGGTGAAGTGGACGAGCATCTGATTGACGAGTGCTGCCTGCGGATTCTGGAGCTGAAAAACAAACTGGGACTGTTTGAAAATCCATATAAAGATGCGGATGCCGAGAAAGAGAAAGCATACAACCTCTGCCCGGAGCATCGTGCACTGGCGAAAAAAGCAGCGGAGGAATCCTTCGTCCTGCTGAAAAACGACGGTGTACTGCCGCTCGACACTGCGAAAAAGATCGCATTTGTCGGCCCGTATACCAACAATCATGAAATCAAGAGCAGCTGGTCCTTCACCGGCGACAGCAAGGACTGCGTGACGATTCAGGAAGCAGCCGAGAAAGTATTCGACGCATCACGCACCACGTATGCAGAAGGATGCCCGGTTATCGGAAACGATGTGGAGCTGATCGGATTTACCGAGACGACACCGAAAAAATACAGTGAGGAAGAGCTTGCTGCCATGGAGCAGAGCGCACTACAGGCAGCAAAAGAGGCCGATCTCGTGGTCATGCCGATGGGTGAGCATTATCTGCAGAGCGGCGAGGCGACCAGCCGTGCCATGATCGATGTGCCGGAAATCCAGATGGAGCTGTTCCACAAAGTGCTGGCCGTCAACCCGAATGTGGTTGTCGTTCTGTTCAACGGCCGCCCGCTGGATCTGCGGGAAATCAGCGTTAAAGCAAAAGCCATTCTCGAGGTATGGTTCCCGGGAACCGAGGGCGGAAGCGCTGTTGTGGATGTCCTGACCGGAAAGAAAAATCCGTCCGGCAAGCTGCCGATGAGCTTCCCGTACTGCGTGGGCCAGGCACCGGTCAGCTACAACGAGTATTCCACCGGAAGACCGAATCTGCCGGGCATGAAAGAGCGGTTCCGCTCCAAATATCTTGACATTCCGAATGCACCGCTGTATCCGTTCGGCTATGGTCTTTCCTACACGACATTTGCCGTTTCGGATGTCGTGCTTGACCAGAACGAGATGGATAAGAATGGCAGAATTGCAGCAAAAGTAACCGTGAAGAATACCGGTGATGCTGCAGGCTGCGAGGTTGTTCAGCTGTACATCCGCGATGATTATTCCGATGTGGTTCGTCCGGTGAAAGAGCTGAAAGGTTTCCGGAAAGTAGAGCTTGCCCCGGGTGAGGAGCAGGAGGTTACGTTCTATATTACCGAAGAGGATCTGCGCTACTACCGGCTCGACGGAACCTTCGGCAGCGAGCCGGGTACCTTTACGGTGATGATCGGCAACAGCAGCACGACGGAAAATAGTGTGGTATTTACTTTAAAATAAATTGGGAAAAGAAAGGTGAAACTTATGGAGAAAACAACGAAAAACGGAATCCACCGGATCCGCCAGGAGGGCGGAAAAACGATCGCCTGGGCAGAGGAGTCCGGAGTTAAGGTACTGGAAAAAGACGGGTATTACTTTAAAGACCTGGCAAAAACCGGCGAACTGCTGCCGTATGAGAACTGGCGCCTCTCCGATGAGGAGAGAGCCGCAGACCTTGCGGGCCGTCTTTCCATCGAAGAGATCGCTGGCCTTATGCTGTACTCACCGCATCAGGCCGTACCGCCGATGCCGGGCGGTCCGTTCCAGGGAACGTTTGACGGAAAAACGTATCTGGAATCCGGCAAAGAACCGTATGCGATTTCCGATCAGCAGAAAGAATTTCTGGAGGACGAGCACATCCGCCATATCCTGTTGACGAACGTGGAAAGCCCGGAGATTTCCGCAAAATGGAGCAATGAGCTGCAGAAACGGGCAGAGACACTGCCGTATGGTATTCCGATCAACCTCTCCTCTGATCCGCGGAATGGAGCAAAGGATTCCGGCGCAGAGTTCAAGAGCGGCGGAAGCGAGATCAGCAAATGGCCGGAGGGTGTCGGCTTTGCAGCATGCTTTGACCCGGAAGTAGCCGGACAGTTTGCAAAGGATGCCTCCCGTGAATACCGGGCACTCGGCATCACAACGGCACTCGGACCGCAGATCGACCTCTGCACCGAGCCGAGATGGATGCGCTTTGTCGATACGTTAGGCGAAGAAGTGGAGATGTCCAAAAAGCTTACCAAAGCGTACTGTGACGGTATGCAGACAACGGAAGGGGAAGCAGACGGCTGGGGAAAAGACAGCGTCAACACGATGGTCAAACACTGGCCGGGCGGCGGCACCGGAGAGGCCGGACGCGATGCACACTATGCATTCGGACAGTTTGCCGTTTATCCGACCGGAAATTTTGAGGAGCATTTAAAACCGTTTACCGAGGCAGCCTTCCACCTGGACGGACCGACCGACTGCGCATCCGCGGTTATGCCGTACTACACCGTATCCTACGGCGTGGACAAGAAAAACGGCAAGAACGTCGGAAACTCCTACAGCGAGTACCTGATCAAGGATCTGCTGCGCGGAAAATATGAATTCAAAGGCATTGTCTGCACCGACTGGGGCATCACCCAGGATCCGGAGAAGACGATTGAGGGATTTGGAAGCCGCTGCTACGGCGTGCAGGATATGACCGAGGCAGAACGGTGTCTGCTGGCGATCACAAACGGCGTTGACCAGTTCGGCGGAAACAGCGAGTCCGGTCCGATTGTCGAGGCATATAAGATCGGCTGTGAGAAATACGGCGAGAAAGCGATGCGTGAGCGCATGGAGCTGTCCGCCAAACGTCTTCTGATCAACATTTTCCACTGCGGCTTGTTTGAGGACCCGTATCTTGATCCGGAAGAATCCGCAAAGATTGTAGGATGCGAAGAGTTCTGCCGCCATGGCTATGAGGCACAGCAGAAATCCATCGTCCTGCTGAAAAACAGTGCGAAACGCGCACCGGAAGGACAGAAGGGTGTGCTGCCGCTGAAGAAAGGTTTGAAGGTTTATATTCCGGAGAGAAAGATCGGACCGTCCAAAGCGTTCTTCCGCATCGATCTGCCGGCAAAAACCGAAGATCCGCTGCCGGATGGACTGCCGTCCAAGTACGGTACACGCGTGGTATCACCGGAGGAGGCCGATGTGGCGCTGGTATTTATCGAAAGCCCGGCATGCAACCCGTATTCCACCGAAGATCTTGCGAACGGCGGCAACGGCTATCTGCCGATTACACTGCAGTACCGCCCGTATACGGCGAAAAAAGCGCGTGAGGTGAGCATTGCCGGCGGTGATTTCCGCGAGAATTTCACGAACCGCAGCTATCTTGGAAAGACAAACACTGCCTACAACGAGGCTGATCTCGACAATATTCTCGAATGCCGCCGCGCGATGGGCGACAAGCCGGTGATCGTCTGCGCAACCGTCAACAACCCGATGGTGATGCATGAATTTGAAGCCGAAGCCGATGCGATCGTCGCAGAGTTCGGTGTTTCGAGAGCCGCTGTGCTCGACGTTGTCTTCGGCGGTTACAACCCGACCGGCCGTCTGCCGATCCAGATGCCGAAGGATATGGATGCGGTTGAGGAGCAGAGCGAGGACCGTGCGTTGGATATGGAAACCTATATTGACAGCGAAGGACATAACTATGACTATGGTTATGGCATGAATTACGAAGGCGTTCTTCCTGCATGGAAAAAGTAAAAGAATAACAGAAAACCTGATCGGCACCGGGACCGCGTGTGTTTCGGTGCCGATATTGGAAACAAAAGACAGAATAAGGAGGACTTAAAAAGAGATGATTGTTCCAAAATATTTCGAAGATTTCGATCACCTGCATGTGAATACCATGCCGAACCGTGCCTACTACATTCCGGCATCCCGCCGCATGGAGGATCTGGTGGAGAACCGGGAGGCGTCGGACCGCTTTTTCCTGCTTTCCGGCGACTGGAAATTCCGCTATTTTACCAGTGTTTACGATGTAAAAGAGGAGTTTTTCGCAGAAGGATACGACACTTCTGCATTCGAGACGATTCCGGTGCCGTCCGTCTGGCAGAATTATGGCCATGACCACCATCAGTATACGAACGTCCGCTACCCGTTCCCGGTGGATCCGCCGTATGTGCCGTATGAGAATCCGTGCGGTGCGTACGTGAGAACGTTCGAGTGGAAAAAACAGGAGGAAGCACCGAGGGCATTCCTGAATTTTGAGGGCGTGGATTCTTGTTTCTACGTATGGATGAACGGCAGCTTCGTCGGCTACAGCCAGGTGTCTCATTCTACGAGTGAATTTGATGTAACAGACTTCTTAAAAGATGGCACCAACACCATCGCCGTACTGGTGCTGAAATGGTGCGATGGAAGCTATCTCGAGGATCAGGACAAATTCCGCATGAGCGGCATTTTCCGTGATGTCTATCTGCTTGCAAGACCAGAAAAAGGCATCCGCGATTACTTTGTAAAGGCAGCGCCGGACGCATCGTACCAAAATGGAGAAGTTTCGATTGCGATTACCTGGAATGACGGGGAACCGCAGGAAGGAACGGCAAAGCTGTTTGATGCAGAAAATCATCTTGTGGCAGAGGCAGCGTTTGGCGGCGATACGGTTCAGATGCATGTAAAAGATGCACATTTGTGGAATGCCGAGGAGCCGTATCTGTATACGCTGGTGCTGGAGACGGCGGGTGAGGTGATCACTGATCATGTCGGCATCCGTGAGATCCACGCGAAGGACGGTGTGCTGTACCTGAACGGCGTGAAGATCAAATTCCACGGAACAAACCGCCACGACAGCGATCCGGTGACGGGATTTGCAATCAGCCTTGCACAGATCAAAAAAGATCTGAAGGTAATGAAAGAGCACAACATCAATGCGATCCGGACCAGCCATTACCCGAATGCGCCGTACTGTTATCAGCTTTATGACCGTCTCGGTTTTTATGTCATCGATGAGGCGGACAATGAGAGCCACGGCACAGAGGCAATTTATGCGGATTACACGAGCTGGGAAGAGTATGCGAAGAACTGGAATAAACTAATTGCGAACAATCCGGTATTTACCGAGGCAACCGTAGACCGCACACAGCGTTGCGTGGAGCGCGATAAAAACCGCCCGAGCGTTGTCATCTGGTCGATGGGAAATGAATGCGCATACGGCTGTACCTTCGAGGCGGCCTTAAAGTGGACGAAGGAATTTGATCCGACGCGTCTGACGCACTATGAGTCGGCACGGTATGTGGATGATCCGAAGAAATACGATTACAGCAACCTCGACCTCTACAGCCGCATGTATCCATCACTCGAGGAGATCAAAAAAGAGCTGGTGGAGTACGGGGATAAGCCGTATATCATGTGCGAATACTGCCATGCGATGGGCAACGGCCCGGGAGATCTTGAAGACTACTTTGAACTGATCCACAGCGAGGAGAAGATGTGCGGCGGCTTTATCTGGGAGTGGTGCGACCACGCGATTGATATGGGAAAAACGATCGAGGGAAAGAAGATGTACGCGTACGGCGGCGACCACAACGAGTATCCGCACGACGGCAACTTCTGCATGGACGGACTTGTTTATCCGGACCGCACACCGCATACGGGACTGATGGAATTTAAAAACGTGTATCGTCCGGTGCGCGTGACGGGATATGATGCCGAAAAGGGTACACTGACCATCAAAAACTATATGAATTTTGTGAATCTGAAAGATTACGCTGTGCTCGGCTATGAGGTGCTTGTGGACGGCGAAGTGACGGAGAGCGGCAAGATTACAGATGAAGCACTGCTGGAGCTTGCGGCAGGCTGTGAGAAGACGATTCCGCTTGCCATTTCCGTGCCGGAGCAGGGAAAATGTGCGCTGAAGGTTACCTGGTATCAGAAACAGGCCACTGAGGTGCTGCCGGAGCAGTTCGAACTGGGATTTGAAGAAGTTCCGGTGAAAACGAAAGACAATCAGAACCAGAAGGCAAAAGAGATGATGAAGCGCCCGGAGGGAACGGCTTCGTTTGGATGGAAAGAGGACGATCATTATCTGACGGTATCGACGGAACAGTTCAGCTATACCTATAATAAGTTCACCGGCCTGTTCGAGAAAATGTGCTATGCCAACCAGAATCTGCTCGACCGCCCGATGGAGCTGAACATCTGGCGTGCGCCGACAGACAATGACCGCAATATCAAGAATACCTGGATGCGTGCGCAGTATGACCGCACCGTGACGCGGGCGTATGAGACAACGGCAAAAGAAGAAAACGGCTGCGTGGAGATCGAGACAAGCTATTCGATTTCGTCTCCGGCTCTGCAGCGGATCCTTGCAGGTGTGATCAAATGGACAATTTACAGCGACGGAACGACCGATGTCCATGTAGAAGCAAAGAAAGACCCGGTATTCCCGGTTCTGCCGCGTTTTGGCCTGCGCCTGTTCCTGCCGGAATCGTTTGCAAAACTGACCTACTGCGGCCTCGGCCCGGTGGAGAGCTACGTGGATAAGCACCAGGCAAGCTATCACGGCGTTTTCCACAGCACACCGGCAGAACAGCAGGAAGACTATATCCGCCCGCAGGAGAACGGCAGCCACTACGACTGCGATTATGCAAGTCTTGCCAGTGATCGTGCGGTATTGACGGCAGTGGGCGAGAAAACCTTCTCATTCCAGGCATCTATTTACACGCAGGAGGAGCTGACCGCGAAAGCCCACAACTATGAGCTTCGGCCGTGCGGAAGCACTGTTTTCTGCATCGACTACCGCCAGGCCGGGATCGGATCGGCAAGCTGCGGACCGATGCTGCTGGAAAAATATCAGCTGAAAGAAACCGAAATCAGCTTCGATGTGCGGCTGAAACCGGAACTTCTGTAAAGTGTAGAATTTGAAAAATAAGAAAAGCGCTGTGCCCTCTCTCTGAAAGGTGAGGGAACGGCGCCTTTTTATATGATGTACAAAAAAAGTCTTGATAAACCTATTGAATTGCTATGAATATAGGATTATAATGGACGAAATTATAATTCAAATCCAATCCAGGTGATTCTGGAAAGAGAAAAGGGAAGGAGAAAATCAAGCATGAGTGAAATTACAAGAGATGAGGCATTTACTTTATTAAAAAAATACAACAAAGATCCCTTCCATATTCAGCATGCGCTTACCGTAGAGGCCGTGATGAAATGGTATGCAAGAGAGCTTGGCTATGGGGCAGAAGAGGAGCACTGGGGTATTGTCGGACTGCTGCATGACATTGATTTTGAGCTGTATCCGGCAGAGCACTGCCTGAAAGCACCGGAGCTTCTGCGGGGAGGCGGCGTGTCGGAAGATATCATTCATGGTGTCGTTTCCCATGGCTGCGGCATTACCATTGAGTGCGGCGTCACACTGGATGTGGAGCCGGTGCATGAGATGGAAAAAGTTCTGTTTGCAGCAGATGAGCTGACGGGACTGATCTGGGCAGCTGCGCTGATGCGGCCTTCGAAGAGCACAAAAGACATGGAACTGAAATCCTTAAAGAAGAAATATAAGAGCAAAGGCTTTGCAGCAGGATGTTCGAGAGAGGTCATTGAGAGGGGCGCCGATCAGCTTGGCTGGCCGCTGGAAAAATTACTGACTATGACCCTGCAGGCAATGGCCGACAGCGAGGATGAGATCAACCGGGAAGTGGAAGCGGAACAGAACGCATAAAAACAGTCTGAGTTTCGGTGTAAAAACGGGAACTCAGGCTGTTTTTTTGCATGGCGCATCTTTTCCCAGGCATTACCATTTCTTTTTTTGTTAGATCGCAAGAAGAAAATACGGAATCCGCACAGGGCAGGAAGAGGCGTTTTTTCAGCATTGGAGGAAGTGACGGACAGGGAATTTTGTGATATAGTAAAACAAAATCTGAGTGAAAAGGTGAAATACAAAATGATCAGTGAAAAAATTTTTGAATTAATTCTTCGAAACGGGGTGACCCAGAAAGAATTCTCTGAAGAAACCGGAATTTCACAGAGCACCATCAGCGACTGGAAAAGAAAGGGGACGAATCCGTCGGCGGATAAGATACTGAAAATCTGCGAAGTGCTGAAGGTTACGCCGTATGAGCTTTTAGGAGAAAATGAGATCGAACGGAAAGCAGTGGATCTCGAAATGTGCGCGGCAAACACAGAGGAGAAAATGATTCTGGAAGGCTTTCGTAATTTGCCCGACAGAAAAAAGGAACGAATTCTGGGATATCTGGCGGCATTGCAGGAGGAATAAAAGGATGCAGAAACCATCTGTGAATATCCTGGCCTCTCAGATGAGGAAAATATTTCAAAAATCTGAGATTTTCTATCGCGAATCTTTCTTAGGAGTGATAAAATAAACCATAATACGTTCGGCAGAAAGAGGGAATCGAGTATGAAATATGCCTACAAAAACGGAAAAATTTTAAACGGAACGAAAGAGATGCAGGTCCAGACCGGTCTTACGATCCTGACGGAGGGAGAAAACATCACGGCGATTGTCCCGGAAGAATCGACCATCCGCAGGTAAAACGTAATCCGGTCGTGACGGCGGAACTGGATAAATTTCTGGTGGATTAAAAACAGGATGGAGAAGACAAACAAGATGGAAGAAACGAAAGAAACACAGGAAAGCTTACAGCGAAAAAGAGAACAGGCCCTGCAGCGGCTCCGCAAGGAGCGGACAGAAGAAGCCCTGTGGGACTGTGTTACTGCGTATCAGGATTTTGAGTTCCATACGTATTCCGGCCTGCCGTATTCCTACCATATGAAATACGGCAGAAGCGGCACCTATACAAAAGAGCTCTGGATCAACCGCAGAGAAAAAAGCAAAAGTCTTGTCTGGAGCTCCGTCCGGAGTGCATATCAGAAAGTGCTGGAATTACAGCAGGAGAGCGAAAGACCGGTTGTCGAGCGCCCGAAAGCGCTGGGCGATATCCGTGGAATCACGTATATTTACGGCATCTTTTACGAGTTTGCCCTGCTGGAAATGCCGGAAAAAGCAAAAGAAAAAATTGCTCTGCAGACAGCAGGACAAAAATCGCCGGAAAAATAAATTTTTCGCCCATGCAGGTCTTGACAACCACGCATTGGGTGATATAATCTAAAACTATCGGGAGCCGAAAAGCACCGAACACAAAAAACAAAGCGTAGAAGAGACGAGTAAATCACAGTGAATGTGACAGAGAGAAACCCCGTTTTGTGGTGCAAGGGTTTTAACAGGAACGTGATCGAAGACCAGCTCTGAGCGGCCCCAATCCGGCCCGGTGATTCCGTTATCGTCAAATGAAGTGGTTTGAAAAAACAAAATGGGTGGAACCGCGGTGAATGAAAATACATCGTCCCTTTTGACAGCATAAGCGTGTCAGAAGGGACTTTTTTGTTGCTGTAAAAAGTATAAAAATTCTGAAACACGCTTGCGAAAAATATACAAAGAAAGAGGTAAAGCAAATGATCATCACACTGAAAGATGGAAGTGCCAAAGAGTACTCCGAACCGAAATCCATCATTGAGATCGCAGCAGACATCAGCGAAGGCCTTGCAAGAATGGCCTGTGCAGGTGAAGTAAACGGAGAAGTAGAAGACCTTCGTACCGTGATCGACAAAGATTGCAATCTTTCCATTCTGACCTTCAACGATGAAGGTGGAAAAGCAGCATTCCGTCACACAACATCCCATATCATGGCACAGGCCATCAAGAGACTGTACCCGGATACCAAACTGGCCATCGGACCGTCCATCGCAGACGGATTCTACTATGATGTAGACAGAGAGACTCCGCTCACCAGCGAAGACCTTGAAAAAATCGAAGCAGAGATGAAGAAAATCGTAAAAGAGGATCTGAAACTGGAGCGCTTCGAACTGCCGAGAGCAGAAGCCATCGCCTTCATGAAAGAAAAAGAAGAGCCATATAAAGTAGAACTGATCGAAGATCTGCCGGAAGACGCAGTCATCAGCTTCTATCGCCAGGGCGAATTCACGGACCTGTGCGCAGGCCCTCATCTGATGAGCACAAAGCCGGTCAAAGCCTTCAAACTGACCAGCCTTGCAGGCGCATACTGGAGAGGCAGCGAGAAAAACAAGATGCTGCAGAGAATCTACGGAACTGCATTCACAAAGAAAGCAGAGCTTGAAGAGTACCTCCACATGATCGAGGAAGCAAAGAAGCGTGACCACAGAAAACTCGGAAAAGAGCTCGGCCTGTTTATGATGAGTGAGGACGGCCCGGGATTCCCGTTCTTCCTTCCAAAAGGAATGGATCTGAAAAATGCACTGATGGATTACTGGCGTGAAATCCACAGAAAAGCAGGATACGTAGAAATCTCCACACCGATCATCCTGAACCGTCGCCTGTGGGAGACCTCCGGTCATTGGGATCACTACAAAGAAAACATGTATACCACCGTCATCGACGATGAAGATTATGCAATCAAACCGATGAACTGCCCGGGCGGCGTTCTCGTTTACAAATCCGAGCCTCGTTCCTACCGTGATCTGCCGCTGCGTCTGGCAGAGGTTGGCCTGGTACATCGTCATGAGAAATCCGGCCAGCTGCACGGCCTGATGCGTGTACGCTGCTTCAACCAGGACGATGCCCATATCTTCATGACACCGGAGCAGATCAAAGATGAAATCAAAGGCGTTGCAAACCTGATTGACCAGGTTTACAAACTGTTCGGATTCAAATATCACGTAGAGCTGTCCACCCGTCCGGAAGACAGCATGGGAAGCGATGAGGACTGGGAGGTAGCAACCGAAGGTCTCCGTGGCGCACTCGATGATCTTGGACTTGACTATGTAGTCAACGAAGGCGACGGCGCATTCTATGGCCCGAAGATCGACTTCCATCTGGAAGACTCCATCGGAAGAACGTGGCAGTGCGGTACCATCCAGCTTGACTTCCAGCTGCCGCAGAGATTCGAACTGGAATACACAGGAGCAGACGGAGAGAAACATCGTCCGATTATGATCCACCGTGTTGTTTACGGTTCTGTTGAGCGTTTCATCGGTATCCTGATCGAGCACTTTGCAGGTGCATTCCCAACCTGGCTTGCACCGGTACAGGTAAAGGTTCTGCCAATCTCCGACAAATACGCAGATTACGGCAAGAAGGTTCTGGACGCCCTTCACGAGGCAGGCATCCGCGCAGAGATGGATACCCGTTCCGAGAAGATTGGATATAAGATCCGTGAGGCACAGGGACAGAAGATTCCATACATGCTGATCGCCGGAGCAAAAGAGGAAGAGGCAGGTCTTGTATCTGTCAGAAGCCGTTTTGCAGGTGATGAAGGCCAGAGAAGCCTGGAGCAGTTTATCGCAGATATCAAAGAAGAAATCGCAAGCCGCGTTAACCGCCCGGTTACTGTTGAAACAAAAGAAAATAAATAAGGTAGGTGTCAAAAAAATTGACACCTATGATACCAGATTGCTCCGTACTTCGTACTCCCGCAATCTTCAAAACATTCGTACTCCGCTCATTTTTCTTCGAAAAATGGCTACTTACTCATGTTTTGGCGTGTCCAAAATTTAAAAATCCTCGTGCAAGCTTTGCTTGCGTCGGATTTCCAAACTTTGGACACTGGTATTATCAAATAAATAAAGCATAAAAAATTACCTCTTGGAAATAATGGTTTCTATGCGGGCGAAACCGCAGAAAACTAAATTTCAGGAGGTAATTTATTATGCCAGCATTAAGTTGTTCCGCTATGACCTGTGTTTACAACCAGAACGAGCTCTGTTCCAAAGGAGATATCCGCGTAGGCGGAAGCGGAGCCAAAAGCTCCATGGAAACGTGCTGCGAGAGCTTCAAGGAGCGCGGTGAGGGCACGATGTCCAACTCCACCGGCTGTGGCTGTACGAAAATCGGTGTCGACTGCAAGGCGCAGAACTGTACCTTTAACGACAACTGTAAATGCGAAGCCGGAGATATCCATATCGCCGGAGACAGCGCATGCAGCTACCAGGAAACCGAGTGCAGCTCCTTCCGCTGTGGCTGCGGGAAATAAATACGAAAAAATGCGAAAATCAGTATTGACAACAGGATGGGAGAGTGCTATACTATAATAGTCTGAGAAAAAGAAAGTAGAGTATCCACTCTCACCCTAGCGCAAACACGCGACTACGGTTCAATATTGATCTTAAGTTCTCTTTGTGTAGAGATTTATGTACAATGTTAAGTGGATAGTCTGTCTATCCACTTTTCTTGCGTTATCAGTCAAATCCGGTCCGGTGAGCCGAGTTTGATTTCGTTACACCGCAAAAGCGGGAACACAGTCTTTTATAATGATGGAGGTGCACTACAATTAGCGAATTAATGATTAATGAGCAGATCAGAGACAGAGAAATTCGTCTGATCGGTCAGAACGGAGAACAGCTTGGAATTATGTCTGCCAGAGATGCGTACCTGAAAGCACAGGAAGCAGGTCTGGATCTTGTGAAAATTGCTCCGACAGCGAAACCGCCGGTTTGCAAAATTATCGACTACGGAAAGTACAGATATGAACTGGCCCGCAAGGAAAAAGAAGCAAAGAAAAAACAGAAAACAATTGAAATCAAGGAAGTTCGCCTTTCTCCAAACATTGACACCAATGATCTTAATACCAAAGTAGGTGCAGCCCGCAAGTTCATTACAAAGGGAGACAAAGTAAAAGTAACACTTCGTTTCCGCGGCCGTGAGATGGCACATATGAACAGCAGCAAATACATCCTCGATGAATTTGCAGAGAGTCTGTCCGATATTGCAACGGTTGACAAAGCGCCAAAGGTGGAAGGCAGAAGCATGACCATGTTTTTGACGGCTAAACGTTAAAATACATTTGAATCAATATCAAGGAGGAAATTAAAATGCCAAAGGTAAAAACAAGCAGAGCAGCTGCAAAGCGTTTTAAAACAACAGGAACAGGAAAATTAGTAAGAAATAAAGCTTACAAGAGCCATATCTTAACCAAGAAATCTCAGAAGAGAAAAAGAAACCTGAGAAAACAGACTACTGTTGATGCAACAAACGTAAAGAACATGAAGAAAATCTTACCTTACATGTAATTTTTGCAAGGTAGAGTTACGCCCAACAGATCAAGGAGGAAAATAAGAAATGGCAAGAATTAAAGGCGGCATGAACGCTAAGAAAAAACATAACAGAGTATTAAAACTGGCTAAAGGTTACAGAGGAGCCAGAAGCAAACAGTATAGAGTAGCAAAACAGTCCGTAATGCGCGCACTGACCAGCTCCTACGCAGGAAGAAAACAGAAAAAACGTCAGTTCCGTCAGCTGTGGATCGCTCGTATCAACGCAGCAGCAAGAATGAACGGTCTGTCCTACAGCAAATTTATGTATGGTCTGAAACTGGCAGGCGTTGAGCTGAACCGTAAAGTTCTGGCTGACATGGCAGTTAACGATGCAGAAGGATTTGCAACACTGGCTGAGCTTGCAAAAAGCAAAGTAGCATAAGTAAAAACATATTCTGTGTGAATATACGAAGAAGCTGTGAGAACCGGTAAGGGGATCGCAGCTTCTTTTGAAATATAGAAAAACATGAGGTGAATATGGAAAAAAGCAAAGTGGCAGTGGTTGCCTGTCCCGACTATGAGCCGGCGCGCGTAAAGGAAAGCCTGCAAAAGGGATTGGAAGCAATTGGCGGCCTGGAATCTCTGATCGGAAAAGAAGAGAATATCTTATTAAAACCAAACCTCGTCCGCTCCGCAAAACGCGAACGCGCCGTCGTGACCGACCCGGAAGTCATGGATGCCCTGATCACGATTTTACAGGAAAATGGCTATGAGAATATTTCCTGCGGCGATTCCTGCGGCCTTGGCACCCCGGAGGGCATTACAAAGGAAGCCGGGCTGAAAGAGGTGCTGGAAAAACACAACGTTCCGCTGAAGGATTTCCTTACGAGCGAGCGCGTAGAAACCGCCGATGGTAAATTTCTGATGATTGCGAAAGATGCACTCGACTGCGACGCCCTCATCAGCGTCAGCAAAATGAAAACCCACGCGCTGGAACGCATCACCGGAGCTGTCAAGAACCAGTACGGCTGCATCAGCGGCGTCTACAAAAAACTCGGCCACACGCAGTATCCGAACGCTGAGAGCTTCGCGCACATGCTGATCGAGCTGAACCAGAAAGTCGCCCCGCGTCTCTATATCTGCGACGGCATCGTAGCAATGGAAGGCAATGGTCCGACTTCCGGCGACCCGGTTTCGATGGGAGTTCTTCTTATGTCCACCGATCCGATCGCACTGGATACCGTGTTCTGCCATCTGGTGAACCTCGATCCGTCGTATGTGCCGACAAATCTCTACGGGGAAACGCTCGGCCTTGGAACGTGGCACGACGACCGCATCGAAATCGTGACAGCGGATGGCACCATATCCGAGGAAGAACTGAAAAGAAAGTACGGAAATCCAAACTTCAACGTCGACCGCCGCAAAGCCCGCAAAAAAGGAGCCCTCGACCTGCTCGAGATCCTCGGGGTCTTCCAGAGCCGCCCCTATATCATAGAAGAAAAATGTAAAAAATGCGGCGTCTGCGTCGAGAGCTGCCCGGTGGAAGGGAAAGCCGTCCGCTTTGATAACGGCCGCAGAAATCCGCCGGTCTACGATTATAAAAAGTGCATCCGCTGTTTCTGCTGTCAGGAAATGTGCCCGCATCAGGCAATCCAGGTAAAGAAACACCGTCTGCCGTGGGGAAAATAAGGGAGCTATCCTACAAAGTGACTGGAAAAGCAAAAAGAGAAGTGTTATACTTGAAACCGGACAAAATTTAGTACAGGAGGAACAACACCATGGAATTAGAAACTTTAAGAAGTGATATGATAGCAGCAATGAAAGCCAAAGACAAAGCGAGAAAAGAGGCCATCTCTTCCCTGATCTCCGCAGCAAAGAAAGTAGCCATCGACGAGGGCTGCCGCGATGACATCAAACCGGAGCTGGTAGACCGCGTCATCTTAAAAGAGCTGAAGACCGTAAAAGAGCAGATCGATACCTGCCCGGCATCCCGTGAGGACTTAAAAGCAGAGTATCAGTTCCGCTATGACGTCATCAGCGAGTATGCACCGAAACAGATGAGTGCAGACGAAGTCAAAGCCTACATCAAGGAGAAATTCGCAGACGTTCTGGCAACCAAGAGCAAAGGTGCCATCATGAAGGCCGTTATGGCAGATATGAAAGGTAAAGCAGACGGAAAAGTCATCAACCAGACCGTTGCAGAACTGTGCAAATGAATATCATCAACATCGAACACATCAGCAAACTGTTCGGCGATAAACTGATTTTTGACGATGCTTCCTTCGGCCTGCAGGAGGGCGACAAGGTCGGCATCGTCGGAATCAACGGAACCGGAAAATCCACGCTGCTGCGCATAGTAGCAGGAGATGAGACCCCGGATTCCGGCCAGATTATCCGCCAGAACAACCTCAAAATGGCCTATCTTCCGCAGACACCGGAATTTCCAAAGGATGCCACCGTGCTGTCCTACGCCCTTTCCGGCGATGAGGAGGACTGGCAGGTGCAGAGCAACCTTGTACAGCTCGGTATCACCGAATACGACGCAAAAATCGACACCCTCTCGGGCGGCCAGCGCCGCAAGGTTGCCCTGGCAAAAGTGCTTGCGTCCGATTTTGACGTCCTGATCCTCGACGAGCCGACAAACCATCTCGACAATGCGATGCTCTCCTGGCTCGAGGATTACCTGAAAAATTACCGCGGAACCGTCTTTATGGTCACCCATGACCGTTATTTCCTGGATAAAGTGTCGAACCGCATCCTCGAAATCAGCCACGGAAAAATGTACAGCTACGATTCCAACTATTCCCGTTTTCTGGAACTGAAAGCTGAGCGCGAGGAGATGGAACTCGCCTCTGAACGGAAACGCCAGAGCATCCTGCGCATGGAACTCGAATGGGCGAAACGCGGCTGCCGCGCAAGAAGCACAAAACAGCGCGCAAGACTCGAACGTCTCGAAGTACTCAAAAATGGCACGGCACCGACCGCAGACGCTGTCGTGGAGATGGATGCTGTCGAGACCCGCATGGGAAAGAAAACGATTGAATTCCATAACGTCAGCAAAGCCTTCGGCGATAAAACGCTGATGAAAGATTTCGAATACATCTTCCTGCGGAACCAGAGTGTCGGCATCATTGGCCCGAACGGCTGCGGAAAATCCACAATGCTGCGGATGATCACCGGAGAAGTCCTGCCGGATGCGGGAACCATCGAAATCGGCGACACGATCCGCATCGGCTATCTGGCACAGGAAGAGCCGGACATGGATACGAATCAGCGCGTGATCGACTACGTGAAAGATATCGCTGAGTATGTCCAGACCCGTGACGGCCGCATCAGCGCATCGCAGATGCTCGAACGCTTCCTGTTCACACCGGATATGCAGTACACCCCGATTTCCAAACTCTCCGGAGGCGAAAAACGGAGACTGTATCTCTTATCCGTCTTAGTGAGCGGCGCCAATGTTCTGATCCTCGACGAGCCGTCCAACAACGTTGATATCCCGACCCTGACCGTGCTTGAGGATTTCCTGAACACGTTCGTCGGCATCGTCATCACCGTTTCCCACGACCGCTATTTCCTGGATAACGTCGTGGACCGCATCTTCGAATTCGACGGAAACGGAAATCTTCTGCAGTACGAGGGCGGCTACACCGATTACCTCGAAGCAAAAGAACGCCGTTTCGGCGGAAGTGCGGAAGAAACAGCAAAAGCAGCGCCGTCCAAAACGTCCGCGGACGAACCTGCAAAGTCAAAGAACAATGACTGGAAGCAGAACCGTCCGACCCGCCTGAAATTTACGTTCAAAGAACAGCGCGAGTACGAGACCATCGATGACGATATCGCTGTACTCGAGGAAAAGATTGCATCGCTTGACGATCAGATGCTCAAAAACGCCACCAACTCTGCAAAGCTCGCCGAACTGATGGTGGAAAAAGAGAAGACCGAAGCTGCTCTGGAAGAAAAAACCGAGAGATGGGTTTATCTCACCGACCTCGCAGAACAGATTGAGGCGCAGAATCAGAAATAAAAGAAGCAAAGGAACTGTCCGCAGAAGAGAAAAAATATGCGGGTCGTTCCTTCTTTTTTTATCGAGAAATTCGACGCGGAATTACCAGAAGTTGTAAAAAACTTGTATTTTTCCCTGAACACCCACAGAAAATCTGGACAGAATGCCCAATCGGTGTTATAATTCAAATACTGGACATAGTGGCATTGCCATGCCCTTATCCGGGTTTTTCGAAGCGCGGAGGCAACCGAAACCCGGCAGAACACCAACCTGAGAAAAGCCAAAGTAATTTTTGGTCATCATTTTTTAAGGAGGATAAAATCAAATGGCTAGAAAGATGAAAACCATGGATGGTAACCAGGCTGCAGCACATGCGTCTTATGCGTATACCGACGTAGCAGCTATTTACCCAATTACCCCTTCATCCGTTATGGCGGAGCATACCGATGAGTGGGCAACCCAGGGAAGAAAGAACATTTTCGGACAGGAAGTTCAGGTAACTGAGATGCAGTCTGAGGCAGGAGCAGCAGGTGCAGTACACGGATCACTGGCAGCCGGAGCTCTTACCACAACCTACACCGCATCCCAGGGACTTCTTCTTATGATCCCGAACCTTTATAAAATTGCCGGCGAGCAGCTCCCGGGCGTATTCAACGTATCCGCTCGTGCCCTTGCAAGCCACGCACTTTCCATCTTCGGAGATCATTCAGACGTTTACGCCTGTCGTCAGACCGGAGTCGCAATGCTCTGCGAATCCAGCGTACAGGAGGTTATGGACCTGACACCGGTTGCACACTGTGCAGCACTGAAAGGCAAAGTTCCATTTATCAACTTCTTCGACGGATTCCGTACCTCCCACGAGATTCAGAAAATCGAGACATGGGATTACGAAGATCTGAAAGACATGGTAGATATGGATGCAGTAGATGCATTCCGTAAACATGCCCTGAACCCGAACCATCCGTGCCAGAGAGGATCCGCACAGAACCCGGATATCTTCTTCCAGGCAAGAGAAGCATGTAACCCGTACTACGATGCTCTTCCGGCAATCGTACAGGAGTACATGGACAAAGTAAACGAGAAAATCGGAACCGATTACAAACTGTTCAACTATTATGGAGCAGCAGACGCTGAGCACGTAATCATCGCTATGGGTTCTGTCTGCGATACCATCGAGGAGACCATCGATTACCTCGTAGCAGCAGGCAAGAAAGTCGGCGTTGTAAAGGTACGTCTGTACCGTCCGTTCTCCGCAGAAGCACTCATCAGCGCTATTCCGGAGACTGTAAAACAGATTTCCGTTCTGGACAGAACAAAAGAGCCAGGATCTCTTGGCGAGCCTCTGTACCTGGACGTAGTAGCAGCATTAAAAGGCAGCAAATTCGAGAGCACACCGGTATTCACAGGCCGTTACGGACTTGGTTCCAAGGACACCACACCGGCTCAGATCGTTGCTGTATATGAAAATACAGAGAAACAGAGATTTACCATTGGTATCGTAGACGATGTTACCAATCTGTCTCTGCCGGTTGGCGCTCCTCTGGTAACAACTCCGGAAGGAACCATCAACTGCAAATTCTGGGGACTTGGCGCAGACGGTACCGTAGGTGCAAACAAGAACTCCATCAAGATCATCGGTGACAACACAGACATGTACGCACAGGCTTACTTCGACTATGACTCCAAAAAGTCCGGCGGTGTAACCATGTCTCACCTGCGTTTCGGAAAGAAACCGATCAAATCTACATACCTGATCCACAAAGCAAACTTTGTTGCATGCCACAATCCTTCCTATGTGAACAAATATCACATGGTAGAAGAGCTGGTAGACGGAGGAACCTTCCTTCTGAACTGCCCATGGGATGAAGCAGGCCTGGAAGAGCATCTGCCGGGACAGGTAAAAGCATTCATCGCAAACCACAACATTAAATTCTACGTGATCGACGGCGTTAAGATCGGTATCGAGACCGGCATGGGACCGACCCGTATCAACACCATTCTTCAGTCTGCATTCTTCAAGCTTGCGAAGATCATTCCGGAAGAAAAAGCCATCGAACTCATGAAAGCAGCAGCAAAAGCTACCTATGGCCGTAAAGGTGATGATGTCGTAGCAAAGAACTGGGCAGCTATCGATGAGGGTGCAAAACAGATCAAAGAAGTTGCAGTTCCGGAAAGCTGGAAAAATGCAGAAGACGAAGGTCTGACCACAACTCATGCAGAGAGCGGCCGCGCTGACGCTGTTAAATTCGTAAATACCATCCAGGCAAAAGTAACTTCCCAGGAAGGAAACAACCTGCCTGTATCCGCATTTGCAGACTACGTAGACGGAACAACTCCGTCCGGCACATCCGCATACGAGAAACGTGGTATCGCCGTAAACGTACCTGTATGGAATCCGGAAAACTGTATCCAGTGTAACAGATGTTCCTTCGTCTGCCCGCACGCTGTTATCCGTCCGGTTGCCATGACCGCAGAAGAAGCAGCAGCAGCTCCGGAAGGCATCCAGACCATGCCGATGACCGGTATGCCGGACTACACCTTCACAATGGCTATTTCCCAGCTTGACTGTACCGGATGTGGTTCCTGTGCAAACGTATGCCCGGGCAAGAAGGGTGTGAAAGCACTGGCTATGGAAAGCCTTGCAGCACACGAAGCAGAGCAGAAATACTTCGATTATGCAGCAGCTCTTCCAGAGAAGACAGACGTTGTAGCAAAATTCAAAGAGAATACCGTAAAGGGCAGCCAGTTCAAGAAACCGCTGCTTGAGTTCTCCGGCGCATGCGCAGGCTGCGGCGAGACTCCTTACGCAAAACTGATCACCCAGCTGTTCGGTGACAGAATGTACATCGCAAACGCAACAGGATGCTCCTCTATCTGGGGTAACTCCTCACCGTCCACTCCTTACACTGTAAACGAGAAAGGACAGGGCCCGGCATGGTCCAACTCCCTGTTCGAGGACAACGCAGAGTTCGGTTATGGTATGCTTCTCGCTCAGAAAGCAATCCGCGGCGGCCTGAAAGCCAAAGTTGAGGATGTTATGAATTCCGAGAAAGCTCCGGAAGAAGTAAAAGCAGCATGCAAAGAGTATCTGGATACCTTTGAATGCGGCGCAACCAACGGAACCGCAACCGATAAACTCGTAGAAGCAATCAAAGATGCCGACTGCGATACCTGCAGAGAAATCGTAAAGAACAAAGACTTCCTCGCTAAGAAATCCCAGTGGATCTTCGGTGGCGACGGATGGGCTTACGATATCGGATTCGGCGGCGTAGACCACGTACTTGCCAGCGGAAAAGATATCAACGTAATGGTATTCGATACAGAGGTTTACTCCAACACAGGCGGACAGTCCTCCAAAGCTACTCCGACCGGTGCAGTTGCACAGTTCGCAGCAGGCGGTAAAGAAACCAAGAAGAAAGATATGGCAAGCATCGCAATGAGCTATGGCTATGTATACGTAGCACAGATCGCTATGGGCGCTGATTACAATCAGGCAGTCAAAGCAATCGCAGAGGCAGAGGCATATCCGGGACCGTCCCTCATTATCGCTTACGCTCCATGTATCAACCATGGTATCAAGAAAGGTATGAGCAAAGCACAGACCGAGGAGCAGCTCGCTGTTCAGACCGGATACTGGCATTGCTTCCGCTTCAACCCGGCACTCGCTGCAGAAGGCAAGAGCGCATTCACACTGGATTCCAAGGCTCCGTCAGGAGATTATCAGGAATTCCTGAACGGCGAGGTACGTTACAACTCTCTGAAACGTGCAAACCCGGCGAAAGCAGAAAGACTGTTCGGCAAGAACGAGCAGGAAGCAAAAGACCGTTACACTTACCTGAACAAACTCGTAAAACTGTACGGCGCAGAAGAAGAGTAATTCTTTTTCCTTAAAAAGAATTTGAAAAAGGAGAGAAGTCATACTTGAGAGAGTATGGCTTCTTTCTTTTTGGGAGAAAAAATGAATTAGCGACATTTGGCAATAGTTTTGTATCGTTTGTCAACATTTTTATCCCGGAAAATGTTGACAAACGATACATTTTTGCGCAAGAAGGCTTTGAGATATGGTATAATGTGCGTATCACGATATAATGAGCGTTAGCGAGAGGAATTTTATTATGTTGAAAATATATCTTGGAGAAATGAAAGGTGCAATCTATCATCCGCCAACCTATTTTGATAATTGTTATGAAGATGAATGGCTGACCACGCCACTGGCAAAAGAAATGATCCGCGATGTGGATCGCTCGGAGGTAATCAGTGCGCATCTGATTGACAGCCCGGTGCTTGGTCCGATTCCACCGAAAGATTTATCCGGAGGAATCAAAACGTTGCTGCTGATGGCATACGATACAGACGGAAAGATCTTTAATGCCTCCGTATGTGGAGATAATTGTGCAAAATGGATTTTAAAATTAGGAGAGCAAAAGGATCTGACGATTAATCTGCGTCATGTGATGCGGTTTGGCAAAGATCCTTTTGAAATCCTGATTTTAAATACAGGGACTATTGTGCGGAATATGTCCGAATTTGTAGATGTTGCCGAGGCTTATGTATAGGTGGATGTATGAAGGGAAAGAAAAGAGTTATTATTCAAAATAACAGAGTTCATTATGAATTTGTGATAAAGCGTAATATTACAATCATCCAGGGGGATAGTGCATCAGGAAAAACAACACTGGTAAATATGATCCGGCAGGCAGAAAATTTAGGGGAGTCCAGCGGAATCAACGTTTCCTGTGAAGTACCGTGCAGAGTGCTGGAAGGTGTTAATTGGAAAATTATTTTGGAAAACAGCCGGGAAAGCATCTTTTTCATAGACGAGGAGAATTATTTTATAAAAACAGAAGAATTTGCTTCTGCCATACGGGGTTCAGAAAATTATTTTGTATTGATTACGAGAGAAAACTTATATAATTTGCCGTATAGTGTAGAAGAGATTTATGGATTGCATGTTTCCGGAAAATACAGAGATACCAGAAAAATATATCAGAAAATGTATCAGATCTATCCCAAAACAGCACGGCTTCCTGTTAGAGTACAAAAAATAATTACGGAAGATTCCAATTCTGGGTATCAATTTTTTGAAAATGTATGTGCAGAAAGGAATATTACATGTGAAAGCGCTGGTGGAAAAACAAAAATACCGGAAATGATCGGCAAGGCAGGAACAGAAGAAACCTGTATTATTGCGGACGGTGCTGCAATTGGAGCAGAAATGAATCTTCTCAGCAATAAAATAGAGGAAAAACAGAACGTACATTTATATTTACCGGAGTCTTTTGAATGGCTGATTTTAAATTCAGATCTTTTACAGGACAAAGAGGTTCGTAAAATTCTGGAAAATCCAGAAGATTATATCGACAGCACAGAGTTTTTTAGCTGGGAACAATATTTTACAAAATTGCTGATTCAGAAAACAGAAGGAACATATTTGCAGTATAAAAAAGCAAAATTAAATCCATCTTATTTGCAGGATAAAAATAAAAACAAAATACTGGAGAGTATACAAGGGATTCAGTGGAAAATAAAATCCTTAAAATAGCAAAAATAATGAAAGAATAGAGAGAAGAACATGAACTATACAATTTATGACTATCTCGGCCTGTTTTTCTTTTACGCCTTCCTTGGATGGCTTCTGGAAACTTCTGTGGCCGCGATCCGGAAAAAACATATGGTAAACAGAGGATTCTTAAATGGTCCGCTCTGCGCCATCTATGGAATCACAGCTGTCTTTATGACACGTTATCTGTATGAACTGCAGTCAAGCCCCGTCTTTTTGTTCCTTGGCTGTATGATTATCGCTACCGCAGTCGAGTGGCTGGCCGGTCACGCACTGGAACGCATTGGCCATGGCAAATGGTGGGACTATTCCAATAAAAAATGGAACATGGACGGCTATATCTGCCTTCAGTATTCTGTACTATGGGGAATTTTAGGACTGCTTGCCATGAAAATCGGCAATCGCCTCTGCTTTACAGTTCTTCATTCAATTCCGGCCGGTTTTCTGCATATCACATCCTGGATTCTCTTTGGTATATTGATAGTAGATGCCGTCGGTTCCTATGCTGTTCTGCACCACATCACGAAAAAAATGCCGCGGATCAGCGCTATGAACGATCAGATCGACGCCTTCACCAGACGCCTTTCTGTCCGTGTTTACCGCTATCTGGAGCGTCGTGTGGAACGTGCCTATCCGGCCGTACAGCCAGTTTCGGAGAAAAAAGAGAAAACAGAAACCGGCGTATTTGCCGAAGGATGCAGCTTTTACAAAATCGTTCTTCTCTTCATCATCGGCGCATTTTTGGGCGATATTACAGAAACCATATTCTGTCGCATCACCGCCGGTGTCTGGATGAGCCGCAGCAGCCTTGTATGGGGCCCGTTCAGCATCGTCTGGGGCCTGGCCATCGCCCTCGCTACCTGGTTCCTCTACAACTACCGCGACCGCTCCGATGGATTCCTGTTTGCCTTTGGTACCTTCCTCGGCGGAGCCTACGAATACATCTGCAGTGTGTTCACCGAAATCGTATTCGGAAAAGTCTTCTGGGACTACAGCGACATTCCCTTCAACCTCGGAGGCCGTATCAACCTCCTGTACTGTTTCTTCTGGGGAATAGCCGCCGTCGTCTGGCTCAAAAAATTCTATCCTGTCATTTCGCGCTGGATTGAAAAAATCCCGATGAAATTCGGAAAAATCATCACTTGGATCCTGATTGTGTTCATGGTGGCCAACATACTCGTATCTACCCTTGCTCTCGCCCGATACGACGAACGCGCCCACCAAAAGCCCGCTGCTAATGCCATCGAGCAGACCATAGATGCCCATTTCCCGGACGCCCGAATGGAAAAAATCTACCCCAATGCCAAAGCGATTAACTAGAATGTGTTAAAAAACAATTCCGTAGTCTGCACGCCCCAATTACAGACTACGAAAAGCCCTCTCCCTCCGTCATGCAAAGTCAGGCCCCGTTTCGACAGCTTTGGTCTGCGCGGTCCGTTACCCCCAAAGAAAACCTTTGGCAACCCACCAAAAGTATGATATAATGTCACATAGATATTTTGGGGATACCATATCCTCTAAGAGCGAAGAAAGGACTCAACCACAAATGACAGTAGACAACAGCTTCACAATGAAGAAATTTCAGAGCATGGAAATCATCTATGTCACATTTTCCCAGATCACGAAACTCCCATACGTAGAGTGCGATCCGGAAACCTTTGATGATCAGGTATACATGTTTACCGAAGAAGAAGCAGCTAAAGAATTTGCAAAATCCTATGTAGAGAAGAATACCCCGCTGCTTACCGTAAAAGTACTGCGCAAGCAGATGCCGAACTTCTATATGGGCCTCTACGCAGAAGGTGTCAACATGGTCATCTTCCACGAAGGCGATCAGACCCGCCGCATCGAGCTGGAGCAGATCTTCCCGAAACCAGACATGGAGAAAATGAACAAACAGCACCTCCCGGTTCTGAACCCGGGCGTACAGCTCACCGTCGTATACTTTCTGCAGGAACTCAGAAAACCAAACCAGAGAAGAGACGATGCCGAGCGCATGCAGCACCTGCGTGAACTCGAGGAAGAAATGCTTGTCAACCTGATGCGAAGCAAATTCATCCTTGCCATCGACATTTCCCAGGTACAGGGCGAATTCGATCCGGCCAACCCGGGACCAGACGTGCGCATCCCGTACATCAAAAACCAGAACGAAGACATCTTCCAGCCGCTGTTTTCCGATATTGGTGAATTCCAGAAATTCCGTCCGGATCCGCAGGCAAAACTCCGTCTGGCAGCCATCCCGTTCCAGCACCTTCTGCCGTACCTGATGAAACAGGCCAAAGGCTTCGTCATCAACCCGTCCGGCTTCAACCTTCTGTTGACCAGAGAACAGCTCCAGAGAATCATGGGAGCCCAGGCACAGAGCGTCCGACCGAACCTTGAGGCAATGATGGCACAGGCCGCTGCAGCACAGGCACAGAAAAATGCACAGAACAACGCTGCAAACGACGAAGTAAAAGAACACGTCGACGAGACAGAGAACACCGCAGCAGAAAACGACAACGAAGAATAAAACCGACAGGGCCGCAGAAAATCCCAGTAAACGGGCACTGCGGTCCGTTTTTGACTGCATAAAACCGGAAATAATAAAGAAAAACAAGAAAGGATATACAAAAATGAACGCAGAACATTGCAAAGCCTATACCCTGCTGCAGGAACAGCAGATTGATGATATCCACGCACATGGCTACCTACTTCGCCACAACAAAAGCGGAGCCCGCGTGCTGCTTCTCGAGACGGAGGATGACAACAAAGTATTCAACATCGCGTTCCGTACCCCGCCGTCCGACAGCACCGGCGTAGCCCACATCCTCGAGCACAGCGTCCTCTGCGGCTCCCGCGAATTCCCGTTAAAGGATCCCTTCGTAGAACTCGTCAAAGGATCCCTGAACACCTTCTTAAATGCTATGACCTACCCGGATAAAACCATGTACCCGGTAGCCAGCACCAACGATGCCGACTTCCAGAACCTGATGCATGTCTACATGGACGCCGTATTCTACCCGAACATTTACAAACACGACGAAATCTTCCGGCAGGAAGGCTGGAGCTATCATTTGGAAAGCGAAGACGGCCCGCTGACCTACAACGGTGTTGTATACAACGAGATGAAAGGAGCCTTCTCCTCCGCAGACGATGTCCTGGAGCGTGAAACATTCAACACCCTGTTCCCGGACACTCCGTACGGCGTAGAATCCGGCGGAGATCCGTCCTGCATCCCGAACCTGACCTACGAAAACTTCCTGAAATTCCATCAGACCTATTACCATCCGTCCAACAGCTATATCTACCTGTACGGAAACATGGATATGGAAGAAAAACTGGCATGGATGGATGAAAAATACCTGTCCCATTTTGATGCAAAAGAAGTAAAATCCGAAATTCCGTATCAGAAACCATTTGCAGAGACCCTCGACATTGTACACGAGTACCCGGTACTCGACGGCGATCCGCTTGAAAACAATGCGTACCTGTCCTACAACATGGTCATCGGCAGCGGTCTGGATGTAAAATTAAACGTGGCATTTTCTGTTCTGGAGTATGCACTCCTTGACGCACCGGGAGCCCCGGTCAAACAGGCACTCCTTGACGCACACATCGGAAAAGATGTTTACGGCTCCTACGAGGACGGCATCCTGCAGCCATTCTTCTCCATCGTAGCCAAGAACGCCGATGAAAATGAGAAAGAAAAATTCCTGTCCATCATCCGCGGCACCCTCAAGGATATCGTGAAAAACGGCATGGATCGGAAAGCCATCGAGGCAGGCATCAACTATTTCGAATTCCGTTTCCGTGAGGCGGACTTCTCCAGCTTCCCGAAGGGCCTGATGTACGGCATTGACGTCTTCGACAGCTGGCTGTATGACGAGAACAAACCGTTCGCCTACCTGCAGCAGCTTGCGATCTACGATGAGCTGAAAAAACTGGCAAAAGAAGGCTATTTCGAAAACCTGATCCAGACGTATCTGCTGGACAACACCCATGCCTCCATCGTGACCCTCATTCCAAAGACCGGTCTTGCCGCAGAAAATGATGCAAAGACCGCAGAAAAACTGCAGAAATACAAAGAGAGCCTGTCAAAAGAAGAGATCGAGAAAATCATTGCTGACACCAAAGAGCTGGCAGCATATCAGGAAGAAGAGGAGAGCGAGGAAGCACTCGAGACGATTCCGCTCCTGAAACGAAGCGATATCAAACGTGAGTCTGTCAAACTTTACAATGACGAGCATGAAGTCGATGGAACGACGGTTCTTCATCACAACGTATTCACGAACGGCATCGGTTACTTAAGCTTGCTGTTTGATACGAAAAATGTGCCGAACGATCTGATCCCGTACATGGGCGTATTAAAATCCGTTCTCGGCTATGTGGACACCGAACACTACACCTACGGCGAACTGTTCAACGAGATCAATGCACAGACCGGCGGCATCAACTGCGGACTGCAGGTATTCCGCATTCCGGAAAATGATGACGACTGCCGCAGAATGTTCGGCATCCGCGCGAAATTCCTGTACGACAAACTGGATTTCGTCATGAAAATGATCGAGGAAATCCTGAATACCTCCCGCCTGGATGACGAGAAACGTCTTCACGAGATCATCTCCAGCATGAAATCCGGCCTGCAGAACCGCCTGTCTTCCGCCGGAAATGCAACGGCTGTGATGCGTGCAGCTTCCTATTACTCCCCGATGAGCAATTTCCAGGACCGCATCGCAGGCATCGGCTTCTGCCAGCTCTTAAAAGATCTGGACGAGAACTTCGATGAGAAAAAAGCAGAACTGATTAAAAATCTGCAGATCCTGATGAAATACATCTTCCGCAAAGAGAATCTGACCGTCTCCTATACCGCAGACGAGACAGGCTACGCACCGCTGGAAGAAAAAATCGCAGCATTCAAAGAGAATCTGTACACCGACGAAGTGGAGCCGGGCAGCATTGTGTATGACTTTGAACAGAAAAACGAAGCCTTCCAGACCTCCGGCCAGGTACAGTACGTGGCACTCTGTGGAAACTTCGAGCGCGAAGGCTACGACTACACAGGAGCCCTGCGCATCCTGCGTGTCATGCTGAGCTATGACTATCTGTGGATCAACATCCGTGTCAAAGGCGGCGCTTACGGCTGCGGCGGAGCTTTCGGAAGAGGCGGAAACGCGTGCATTTCTTCCTACCGTGACCCGAACGTCGGAAGAACCCTTGAAGTATACCGCGGTATCGGCGATTACGTGCGCAATTTCGAAGCAGACGAGCGCCAGATGACCAAATACATCATCGGAACGATCAGCGAACTCGACGTCCCGATGAACCCGTCCGCAAAAGGCCAGACCTCCGAGAGCGCATGGTTCAACGGCATCACCGAAGCAGACTTCCAGCAGGAGAGAGATCAGATCCTCGATGCAACCCTGGATGACATTCATGCACTGGCAGACCTTGTAGATGCAGCCTTAAAACAGAACAACATCTGCGTTGTCGGAAGCGAAGCAGCCATTCAGAAAGAGAAAGAACTGTTTAAGAACGTAGAGAACTTATAAATGAGGAGAAGAGACAGCAATGGAAAACAATGCAAATTATAAATCCGGCTTTGTAGCCCTGATCGGCCGTCCGAACGTGGGAAAATCCACGCTGATGAACCACCTGATCGGACAGAAGATTGCGATTACATCCAAGAAACCGCAGACCACCCGCAACCGCATCCAGACCGTTTATACGTGTGACGAGGGACAGATCGTGTTCCTCGACACACCGGGTATCCACAAGGCGAAAAATAAGCTCGGCGAGTACATGGTCGATGTAGCCGAGAAAACGTTAAAAGAAGTCGATGTGATTCTCTGGCTGGTAGAGCCGAGCAACTTCATCGGAGCAGGAGAGCGCCATATCGCAGAGATCCTGGAGAAAGTCAATGCGCCGGTCCTCCTCATTATCAACAAGACCGATACCGTGGAGAAAGACAAAATCCTGGAATTCATCGATACGTACCGCAAGCTGTTCCAGTTTGCCGAGATCATTCCGTGCTCGGCACTCCGCCATCAGAACACCGATGACATCATTCCGAGCATCTTCAAATATCTGCCGTACGGCCCGCAGTTCTACGATGAGGACACCATCACCGATCAGCCGATGCGCCAGATCGTGGCTGAGATCATCCGCGAGAAAGCACTGTACGCCTTAAACGAAGAGATCCCGCACGGCATCGCCGTTGTGATCGACCAGATGAAAGACCGCCCGAACGGAAAAATCGTTGATATTGATGCGACCATCATCTGCGAGCGCGATTCCCACAAGGGCATCATCATCGGAAAACAGGGCGCGATGCTCAAGAAGATCGGAAGCAACGCGCGGTATGAGCTGGAGCAGATGCTGGAGCAGAAAGTCAACCTGAAGCTCTGGGTCAAAGTCAAAAAAGACTGGCGCGACAGCGATTTCCTCGTGAAGAACTTCGGATATGATAAAAAGAAACTCGATTTATAATATTGCATTATAATAAGGAAGAAACATGCGAGAACCAATCAATGTAAGCGGAATGGTATTATCCGCCTCCCCGGTCGGAGAGTATGACAAGCGCGTCGTGATCCTGACCCGGGAGCTCGGCAAAATCACCGCCTTCGCGCGCGGCGCCCGCCGCATGAAAAGCCCGCTGATGGCCGTCTCCAATCCGTTCGTCTTCGGCGAGTTTCAGGTTTACGAGGGCCGTGACAGCTACACCCTCTCCGGCGCAAACATTAAAGAATACTTCCTCGACCTGGCGCAGATGCAGCCCGGCGTTTATTACGGCTTTTATTTTCTGGAACTGGCCGAATATTTCGGCCAGGAAGGAAACGATGAAACCCAGATGCTGAACCTTCTGTACGTGACGATGAACGCCATCCGCCGCGGAAAACAGGACCTCCGCCTGATCCGGTGCATCTTCGAACTGCGGACGATCACAATCAGCGGAGAAGCACCGCAGATGTTCTCCTGCATGGAGTGCGGCACGAAAGAGAATCTGACCGTTTTCTCCCTGCGCGACAGCGCCATCTACTGCCCAAACTGTGGAAAAACCATCAGAGATCCATGGCCGCTGCAGCCGGGCACCGTGCTGGCATGCCGCTATATCATTGCGGCACCGCTCGCGAAGCTGTATGGTTTTACCGTAAATGAAGAGATCCTGGACGAACTGGAACAATTGCTGCGTGCATATCTCCATCGCTATGTCGAAAAGAAGATGAAAACATTACAGATTCTGGATGTGATGAAATAATATAAAATGTAATAATTTGCAAAAATGTGAAATAATTATGTCCAAAAGTGTGTCCACACCTTTACAAATAAGTAGAAATGGGATAGAATATTTGGAATAAAGAAAAAAATGGTTCTGTATTCGTCACAGAAGATATTGCAAATGCATAGTACCAGAAAAAATGAGAAGGTTTTAGTGAAAATGGTAATATAAAAGCTAGAAAAACTATGCGAAACAAGAGAATGTTACGAGTACGGCGAAAAAAATACGACAGGGGAGAAAGGTATGTACAAAAAATCATCCACAGGATGGCTGAAGCATCTGGATTTTATGGTTCTTGATATTATCTGTCTTCAGCTGGCTTTCGTCATGGGTTATTTCTTAAGACATCACAGTTTTAAGCCATATGGAAGCCCAATTTACCGAAATGAGGCTATCGTATTCGCTCTGATCCAGCTGATGATCATGTTTTTTGACGATTCCTTCAAAAACGTCATGAAGCGCGGATACCTCGTGGAAATCGGAATGACTGTAAAAAATATGGTATACATCATCGTTCTTGGTGTATTCTACCTGTTCCTGATTCAGGAGGGAGATCAGTTCTCCAGAGCAACCATTATGCTGACCGGTGCTCTGTACGGAATGCTTTCCTATCTGATGCGCATCGGATGGAAGGCTGTGGTAAAGAAACGCAGCAGCGGGGAACACAGCGGCCGTTCGCTTCTGATCATCACGACCGAAAAACAGTCACAGTCCATTGTAAAGAGCATGCTGGATTTCGATTACATCGGCGTTCGTCCGACTGGCGTTGTTCTCGTAGACCAGGACAGAACCGGACACAAAATCCACGGCGTACCGGTGGTATCGAACCTTGCAGATGCAGCTGAGTATGTCTGCCGTGAGTGGTTCGACGAAGTGCTGATCGTTCTGCCGGAAGGCAGAGAAATCCCGCAGAAAGTATTCGACGCATTCGCCGAGATGGGCATTACGATCCACGTAAAAATTGCGGACGTGAACGAAATGCAGGGAAAAAATCAGACTGTAGAGCGCATGGGCAACTATACCGTGGTCACCACCTGCATCAATATGGCAAGCGCAGGACAGCTTGTGCTGAAACGAATCATGGACATCTGCGGCGGTCTTGCCGGATGTATTCTGACCGGAATCATCTTCCTGTTCGTTGCCCCTGCGATTTATATCAAGTCTCCGGGCCCGATCTTCTTCTCACAGTACCGTGTCGGAAAGAACGGAAGAAAATTCAAAATTTACAAGTTCCGTAGCATGTACATGGATGCGGAAGAGCGGAAAAAAGAACTGATGAAACAGAACCGCGTCAGCGATGGTCTGATGTTCAAAATGGAGAATGACCCGCGTGTCATCGGAAGCGAAAAAGGACCAGGCAAAGGAATCGGAAACTTTATCCGCAAAACCTCGCTGGATGAATTCCCGCAGTTCTTCAATGTGTTAAAAGGCGACATGAGCCTTGTAGGAACCCGTCCGCCGACAGTGGATGAGTGGGAGAAATATGAGCTCCATCACAGAGCAAGACTGGCAATCAAGCCGGGACTGACTGGTATGTGGCAGGTAAGCGGACGAAGCGAGATTACAGATTTTGAAGAGGTTGTAAAACTGGATACGAAGTACATTTCAGAATGGTCCTTTATGCTGGATATTAAGATTTTGTTTAAAACTGTACTGATTGTATTAGGCCAGAAAGGTTCTATGTAAAAAAAATGAAAAATGGAGATATATTGTAGTTTTGGGAGTAGTGTGGTAAAATAAAGGTAAATTTTAAGAAAAATTTATGAATGGAAGCGCAAAGAAGTCCTGATGACGGCGAAAAGGAAAAAGGCTTCCTTTGACAGGTGGTCCAAATAATGTTAATTATTTGGACCTTTTTATGTGAACTTCCTGAAATATTAACTCTCGTTTCGACATGTTCTTGCTTTAAGCCAGTTGTAGCATACTTTAAAAGGAATTTTATGAGAGTTAATTTTATAGGAAGTTCACATATATACTACCACAAAAGTAATTATCTTTCACTGACAACTATCCTAACACACAGGGGATTGAAAAAGTCATAAAGTTATGGTATAATCGAAAACAAAAGTTCATGAAAAATGAAAGAAGGAAGTATATGAACAACTCAAAACAAGATATATTGAACAACCTGATAAAAGAACCCTTCATCAATCAGCGTATCCTTGCCGCACAGACCGGCCATTCGCTTGGAATCGTCAATCGTTCGATCAAGGAACTGATTTCAGAAGGTTACCTGGATGAAGAGATCCGTCCGACGGAAAAGACACTGCGTGAGGCAAAAGAGAAAGCGCCGAAAAACGCCATTATCCTTGCCGCCGGATTTGGTATGCGGATGGTTCCGATTAATACAGAGACACCGAAAGGACTTCTGGAAATCAAGGGAGAGCGGCTGATAGAGCGCACAATCCGTCAGCTTCATGAAGTCGGCATTACAGAGATTTACGTCGTTGTCGGATTTATGAAAGAGCAGTATGAATATCTGATCGATGAATACGGCGTAGAATTGATCGTCGCTCCGGACTATGTGTCGAAAAACAATCTGCATTCCCTGAAAACGGCGGCAGCCCATTTATCAAACAGCTACATCATTCCCTGTGATATCTGGTGTGAAAAGAATCCATACAGCAGAAACGAATTATATTCCTGGTACATGGTCAGCGATCTGGTGGATGATGACAGTACCGTCCGCGTAAACCGGAAGCAGGAGCTGGTCGTACAGAAAGAACAGGCAGGCGGAAACGCGATGATCGGCATCTGTTATCTGCTGGAAACAGAAGCGGAGATCGTGCGGGAGCGTCTGAAAGAACTGGGAAGAGATTCCCGATACGACGGAGCGTTCTGGGAGGAAACCTTATACCGGAAAGACAGAATGATTGTGACGGCCCGTGTTGTACATGCTGCCGATGCCGTAGAAATCAATACCTATGAGCAGCTGCGTGAGATTGACAGCGATTCCAGCCAGCTGCAGACGGATGCGATTCAGGTAATCTGTGAAGCACTTGGAGCACAGCAGAACGAAGTGACAAACATTACAGTTCTGAAAAAAGGAATGACAAACCGATCCTTTTTATTCTCCTGTAAAGATAAAAAATACATTATGCGAATTCCGGGAGAGGGAACCGATCAGTTGATCAACCGCAGGCAGGAAGCCGCTGTATATCAGACGATCGCCGGCCGCAGGATCTGTGATGAGATTGCCTATATTAACCCGGAGAACGGCTACAAAATCACAGAATATCTCGAAGGTGCGCGGGTCTGCGATGCAGAAAATGAGGAAGATCTTCAGAAATGCATGAAGAAACTGCGGGAGTTTCACGGGCAGAAATTAAGAGTAGACCATTCCTTCGACCTGTTCGGACAGATGGAATACTATGAAAGCCTCTGGGAAGGAACTCCGTCAGCATATAAAGATTACGAAAAGACGAAAGCGCATGTGCTTCAGTTAAAGGATTACATCGAAGCAAATGCCGGAGAGTGGGTGCTCACTCACATTGATGCTGTGCCGGACAATTTTCTGTTTGTGGAAGAAAACGGAAAAGAGGAGATCCGCCTGATCGACTGGGAATACGCCGGAATGCAGGATCCGCATGTGGATATTGCGATGTTCTGTATCTATTCTCTTTACAAAAAAGAGCAGGTGGACCATCTGATTGATCTTTATTTTGAAGGAAACTGTGACGACAGAACACGCATAAAAATCTACTGCTACATCGCAGTCTGCGGTCTGCTCTGGAGCAACTGGTGCGAATATAAACGGAAATTAGGCGTGGAATTCGGAGAATATTCCCTGCGGCAGTACCGTTACGCAAAAGATTATTACAAAATTGTCCAGCAGGAACTGGGAGAGGAAGGAAAAGAAATATGTACAAAGTAGAGCGCGCCATTATTATGGCGGCAGGCCTCGGAAACCGGATGAAGCCGGTAACGTTAAAAACACCAAAACCGCTGGTCCGGGTAAACGGTGTGCGGATGATTGATACCGTCATCAATGGACTGCACAAAAACGGAATCACAGAAATTTACGTGGTAGTCGGTTACCTCAAGGAACAGTTCCAGACACTGGAAGAGGAGTACCCGGGTCTGAAGCTGATCGACAATCCGTGGTACGATACCTGCAACAACATCGCATCGCTGTATGTGGCGCGGGAACATCTGGAAAATGCGTTTATTCTTGACGGTGACCAGATCATCTATCATCCGGAAATTCTGGCACCGGAGTTTGAGCGATCCGGTTACAACAGCGTGTGGACGGATGATGAGACCGACGAGTGGCTGCAGACCGTGGAAAACGGCATTGTGACAGGCTGCAGCAGAACCGGCGGAAAGGGCGGCTGGCAGCTCTACAGCATTTCCCGATGGACAGCAGAAGATGGAAAGCGGTTAAAAGGCCATCTGGAGCAGGAGTTTGAAGTAAAGAAAAACCGTCAGATTTACTGGGACGATGTGGCAATGTTCTGCTACCCGAAAGAGTATCAGCTTGGCATCCGGCCAATGAAGGCAGAGGATATCATAGAAGTAGACAATTTCAGCGAGCTTGTTGCACTCGATGCATCGTATGCGGATTACGCAGAAAGGGAAGAAAATGAACAGTAAGAACCAACAGAAGAAAAAAGAAATCGACTGGATGATTACGCTGGTGCCTCTGGCGCTGATCGTTGCTCTATGTATCGTATTTTTCTTTGCACCGGAGCAGTCGAATCAGGTACTTGGCCAGATTCGATTTCTGTTTGGAGACACCTTTGGAACGTATTACCTGGTCATCGGACTTGGCATTTTCTTTCTGTCTCTGTTTCTGGCAGGCTCCAAATACGGAAATATTGTGCTTGGAAAGCCGGATGAGAAGCCAAAATATTCCTTTTTTGCATGGGGATGCATGATGTTTACCTGTGGTCTGGCAGCAGATATTCTGTTTTATTCGTTCTCTGAGTGGATTTTGTACGCAACAGATCCTCACATCGCAGAACTTGGCAGCATTCAGGACTGGGCAGGCGTATTTCCACTGTTTCACTGGAGCTTTATCCCGTGGGGATTCTATCTGGTACTGGCTGTTGCGTTTGGCTTTATGCTTCATGTAAGAAAACGAAACCGTCAGAAATACAGCGAGGCGTGCCGTCCGATTCTGGGAAAACAGACAGATGGAATTGGCGGCCGTCTGATTGACCTTCTGGCTGTCTTTGCATTGCTGGCCGGAACTGCTACCACTTTTAGTGTGGCAACTCCTCTGATGGCGGAAATCATCGGCGAGCTGTTCCATATGGAAGTCAGCAGAACTGTGATTAATATTATCATTCTTCTGATCACCTGCTGTGTTTATACCTATTCTCTTCTGCATGGATTCAAAGGAATCAGCATTCTGGCCAAGGTGTGCATTTATCTGTTTTTCGGACTCCTTGCCTTCGTCCTGCTGTTTGGGGGAGAGACGCGGTATATTATTGAAACTGGATTTTCTTCTCTTGGAAAAATGATTCAGAACTTTATCGGCTTATCAACGTATACGGACCCGATGCGTACGACAAACTTCCCACAGAACTGGACCATTTATTACTGGGCATACTGGATGGTATGGTGTGTGGCAGCACCGTTCTTCATTGGCAGCATTTCCCGCGGAAGAACAGTGCGCCAGACGATTCTCGGCGGATACGGTTTTGGTGTGGGTTCCACGCTTGTCAGCTTTATTATTCTTGGAAATTATTCGATGGGAAAGCAGATTTCAGGTGCAATTGATTTCATTTCGCAGTATAATGAAAGTGGAGATTTATATCATCTGATCGTGTCGATGATCAAAACCATGCCGTGTGCACCGCTGATTATGGTTGTTGTATTAGTTACGATGGTTGCATTTTATGCGACATCGTTCGACTCGATCGCATTGACGGCATCGTGCTACAGCTACCGGAAACTGGAAGACGGCGAAGAGCCGGCAAAAGGAATTCAGCTGATGTGGTGTATCCTGCTGATCCTGCTTCCGATTGCACTTCTTTTTGCAGAGAGTTCCATGAACAGTCTGCAGTCTGTCAGTATCGTAGCGGCATTTCCGATCGGCATTGTGATCGTGATGATTGCGGTCAGCTTCTTAAAAGATGCAAAACTGTATTTAGAAGAATTGCAGGGAGGAAAAGCGCATGGAGAGGAGAAAAAAGAGAATCGTTAAACTGACAGCATTTTTGTTTCTGCTTGCGGCATCCATTTTTGTGATGCCGCAAAAGGCGTTTGCGGACGAAAATGAGGATGTTACATTGCCGACGGGCGATATTAAACCCATGGAACCACAGCAGGATGAGTCCGGGATTGATACATACGGGGCCGATGAAGGCGATGAGTTCAGCGGAACGGAGTATGAATTGTATACGGTTCTGGAGAATCGTGTGAAAGAAGCGATGCTGGCTGGAAATGAATGGGTATCCATTAAAGATTTAAAAATAAGAAGGGATACCTATGACTTAAGCTTTTATTATGGCTATTCGCCGTATTTTCCGAGTGATACGTATAATAGAATCATTGCCTGGTATGGTGATGCATACTATACAGGTTTGAGAATTACCAATACATTCGGAACACCGGAAGAAACCAAACAGATTTTTAATGCAGTGGATGAGAAACTGGCATCCATCTATAAACTGATGAACAATTCCATGACAGATGAGTAGAAGGCGTTTGTAATTCACGATTATCTGGTATTGCATGCAGAGTATGATCTGAATTATAAGAATTATACCAGTTATGGTGTGCTGATGGACGGAAGAGGTGTGTGTCAGTCGTATGCATTGGCCTATATGTATATTCTGAATCATTTGGGAATCGAAACACATAAAGCAGTGAGAATCCCCCATGGTTGAATGGAAGCGTTCAACCATGGGGGATTTTAATGGATGTTCCTCTTGCAGTCCCCCCCATTTTGTGTTAACATAAAACACGCAAATAACCAACAGCAAGGAGTTCTATTTTACATGAACATTACCTCAAAATACCGTTCTCTCTCCGTCCAGGCGAAGGCGGCGCTTTGGTTTACGATCTGCAGTTTTTTACAGAAAGGCATTTCGTTCATCACAGTTCCGATTTTCACGCGTCTGATGAGCACCGAGGAGTACGGAACCTATACGGTTTATCTGTCCTGGCTGCAGATTTTGACGATTATGACATCGCTGTATTTATTTAATGGTGTTTATGACAATGCGATGGCAAAGTACGAGAAGCAGCGGGATGAATATACATCTGCAATGCAGGGACTGACGCTTGTGATTACGGGTGCGGTTTTTGCATTGTATTGTTTTACATCGGGTTTCTGGGAGAAGATTTTAAATCTGCCGAAATCCATGATTCTGCTGATGTTTCTGGAAGCGCTGCTGAGTCCGGCGCTTTCTTACTGGTCGGGGCGGCAGCGGTTTGAGTATCGGTACCGGATTCTGGTCTGCGTGACGATTCTGCAGGCGCTGATGAACCCGATCGCGAGCCTGGTGCTGATCCGTATCAACGGCGGTACGGCCATGATGCGGATCTTAGGTATCGTCGGGGTGCAGGTCTGCATCTGTGTGCCGATTATTGTGTTCCAGTTTTGCAAAGGAAAAGAGTTCTTTTCGAAGGAATACTGGGGCTACGCACTGCGGATCGGAATTCCGATTGTGCCGCATTATCTGTCCGGTATTATCCTGAATCAGGGCGACCGCATCATGATCGACAAGATGGTCGGAAAGACGGAAGTTGCGCTGTACGGGCTGGCGTACAGCATTGGTATGCTGGTGCAGCTTTTCATCAGCGGTATGAACAGTGCATTGACACCGTGGATGTACAGCAAGATCAAAAAGGGCGACATCCGCTCGATGCGGAAGGTGCTGCAGCTGCTGAGCATTGTAGTGGTCGGCATAGCCGTGGCGCTGATGCTGATCAGCCCGGAGCTGGTGCTGATTTTCGGATCACCGAAGTACCGCGAGGCGGTGTACGTCATTCCGCCGGTGGCAGCGAGTGTGTTCTTTATCTTCATTTATAATATTCTCTCGATGCCGCAGTTTTATTATGAAAAAACACAGTTTCTGATGGCTGCATCCATGGCGGCGGCTGGAGCGAATGTGGTGCTGAACTTTATTTTTATCCGCCTGTTCGGTTACATCGCGGCCGGTTACACGACGCTGGCATGCTATATGCTGTATTCGGTCGGCCATTATATTGTGAGCAAACGGATTCTGGTGAACGAAGGAATCCAGGAAAATCTGATGAGTCCAGGATTTCTTGTGGCGTGCTCCGTTTTTCTGATTGGAGCAAGCATCATCTGCAATCTTATTTTCCCGTACAGAATCCTGCGTTACGCGATTCTGCTCGCAAGTGCAGGGCTGGTCTTCTGGAAGAAAGAACTTCTGCTGAAGACGATGGCGGATATTCGGAAAAAATAAAAAAGTGGGGGAGGATTTGAAACGAATGTTCAGAGACTCCCCGTTTTTGCGCGTTTTTTCTTGACAGCCACAGAAAAAACGATACAATGAAAGAATGAAGAAAAGTAAGGCATTTTAAATTAGAAAAGGAAAAATTACATGAGTACCAGTATTTCAATAAAAGAACTAAAAGAGCTCGATCCGTCAAGCTATCAGATCGTCGATATCCGCGATGCGGTAGAGATCTCCCACGGCGCGATTCCGGGAGCGCTTGGGATGAAGACAGAAGAAATCGAGACAAGTGATGCGATTGACCGGAGCAAAAAGACGATTATCTGCTGCAGCCGCGGCCGGTTCAGTGTGGCTGCTGCGGAAGAACTGCAGGAGAAGGGCTGGGACGCTGTGAGTCTGGAGGGCGGTTACATCGCCTGGCTGATGGACGTGATGAGCGCGCCGGAGGAGCAGGACAAGGCGGCGGATGTCGAGAAGAGTCTCCGCAAGAAGTTCAAAAAGGCGATCTGGTCCAAATTTACGAAAGCGATCAACACGTATGAGCTGGTAAAGCCGGGTGACAGAATTGCCGTCTGTATTTCCGGCGGAAAAGATTCGATGCTGATGGCGAAATGCTTTCAGGAGTTAAAGCTTCACAATAAATTTGATTTCGAAGTAAAATTCGTTGTCATGGATCCGGGATACAGCCCGGAGAACCGCAAAGTGATCGAGGACAACGCAAAGAGCCTCCACATTCCGATCACCATTTTCGAGACAGACATTTTCGATTCGGTCTACCATGTGGAAAATTCCCCGTGTTATCTCTGCGCGAGAATGCGCCGCGGCCATCTGTATCATTTTGCACAGCAGCTCGGCTGCAACAAGATTGCACTCGGCCATCATTACGATGATGTCATCGAGACGATCCTCATGGGAATGCTCTACGGTGCGCAGGTGCAGACGATGATGCCGAAGCTTCACAGCATCCACTTCGAGGGCATGGAGCTGATCCGCCCGCTGTATTTGGTGCGTGAGGACGATATCAAGGCGTGGAGAGATTATAACGGTCTGCATTTCATCCAGTGTGCCTGCAAGTTTACCGATACCTGCACGACCTGCAATAACGAGGAGAATCGTTCGAAACGCGTGGAGATCAAGGAACTGATCAAAAACCTGAAAAAGGTGAATCCGTTCGTGGAGAGCAATATTTTCCGCAGTGTCGAAAATGTCAACATTGACACCGTGGTCGGCTACAAGCAGCACGGCATCCGCCACAATTTCCTGGAAGGATACGACGACAATCCGGGGTATGTGCCGGAGGCAGAAAAAGCAGCGGCGGAAACGGAGCAGGAAAAAGAAGGAAAGTAATGCACAGAAAAATAGAAGAAACGCCGGAGCGGGAGAAAATGCTGATCCGGCTGAAAGAGCTCCGTCTGGAACGCGGTTACTCGATGACACAGGCGGCGCGGAAGATTTTCAGTCACCCGGACACCTACAACCGGTATGAAAAAGGCATCCGTGAGATTCCGTTGGACTGTCTGATTACGCTGGCAAAGCTGTATGACTGCAGTCTCGATTATCTCGCGGGTGTTTGCGATCAGCCGCGAAAATACGGAAGGTGATGTAAATGGCAATTCCTCTTTATCTGACAACGATTGAACAGGATATTTTTGATACATTCCGGTATCTGCCGCATGCGGTTGCAGTCGGTGTCGGCTTTGTGACGGTTGCGGCGGCGTGGAAAAATCAGCAGATACAGAAGAAACGGAAACGGCTGGAGCAGTACCGTGCGCTGCACGGCGGGCAGCTTCTGGCGTGGTTTCTGGTAGCCGTCTATTTTGCCATGCTGATTTCGATTACACTGCTTTCGAGAGAACCGGGTTCGAGAACCGGTGTGGATTTGAAGCTGTTTGAAACCTGGGGAAACCAGTGTCTGCCGGACCGGTATTTTGTGGAAAATATTCTGCTGTTTCTGCCGTTCGGTGTATTACTGCCGGCGGCGGTGCCGTTTCTTCGGAGATGGTGGTACTGCGTGTATGCGGCATTTGCCACGAGCATGATGTTGGAAACTGTGCAGCTTTTAACAGAGCGCGGCTTCTGCCAGTTAGATGATGTTGTGACGAATACGCTTGGAGCAGCCATCGGGTATCTGGTGTTTGCACTGGTGCGGAAATGTTGGAGAGGGAAGATAGAAGAATAGAAGGAAAACAAGAAGGCTCTGCCCAAATGGACAGAGCTTTTTTCTTCCCTGTTTTTATAGCAAGACCCGAAAATAATGCAAAAAATTCAGCACCGCAGAGCGTGAATTACTGCGTCACAGATTTTCGTCGTACCCCGGTACGCCTTCAAATCTGTTCCTTGCAATTCGCGCTCTGCAGCACTGCCTTTTTTGCATTATTTTCGGGTCTTGCTATAGATGGAAGTGCAGGAGAGTTAATCCACCCGTTCTTTCCCCCAGAAAAACAATGCCACGGTTCCTGGCCCTGTGTGGCTGCCGATGGTGGTTCCGATGTTGTTGATCTCGACTTTTCCGTTCAGATTGGGAAAGCGTTCCTCGATAAGATCTGCAACGGCCCGCGCATCTTCGTAGCAGGCGGACTGGGAAATGTAGCATTTGCCGGAGTAGGAGAGGCCGCCCTCGGCGTTTTCTTCCATCTGGTCGACGATTTTTTTGATGACTTTTTTCTTCGTACGGATTTTGAACCGCGGAATCAGCCGTCCTTCGTTGTCCATGTTGAGCAGCGGGCAGATACCGAGGAGGCCGCCGATTGCGCCGGAGGCTTTGGAGATGCGGCCGCCGCGCACGTAGAAGGTGAGGTCCGTGGAGAAGAACCAGTGATGGACTTTGAGGCGGTTTTTCATCGCAAAATCGTAAACCTCTTCCAGCGGTTTTCCTTCATCGCGCAGGTCGGCAAGGCGGTCCATCAGAAGACCATAGCCGGAGGAAGCGCCGAGGGAATCCACGATGAGGATTTTCCGTTCAGGGTAGCGCTCTTCAAGGTCGGCTTTGGCGATCATCGCAGAATTCAGGACACCGGAAATGCCGGAGGAGAGGCAGACGTGGAGAATGTCTTTGCCGTCCTGCAGGAATGTTTCAAAATAGGCTTCAAATTCATCGGCATTCACCTGGGATGTTTTCGTGGAAGCGCCGGCGGCCATGGCGGCATAGAACTGATCGAACGGCATGGACTTGCCGAGATCGTCCGCGTACTCGGTGTCATTTAATTTGTAATGGAAACAGATGTATGAGATTTCCCGTTTGGAGAAATGTTCTTCGGTAAGGTCTGCCGTAGAGCAGCAGCTGATGACATAGGAACTCATAAAATAATCCCTCCTCGTAAAAATGAAAGTAAGAACTCTGGTTCTGTGCCTATTGTAGCATCTCGAATGGAAAAAGGCAACTGCGGAACGTGATTATATCCGTAATGAAAGGGGAAGCGAAATGGTGTCAAGCCTTGTATTTGCGGTGCGGCCTGTGGTAAAATAGAACTATGAGAATACGAAAATACGAAGGAGGTTTTTGCATATGCAGAATTATTCAGGAGAAGAAGGGCTGCAGTATCATCTGCAGATCCGAAAAGGCGATGTGGGACGGTACGTGATTCTGCCGGGAGATCCCAAACGGTGTAAAAAAATTGCAGCTTACTTTGAGAACCCGGTGCTCGTCGCAGACAGCCGGGAATTTGTGACTTATACGGGTACTTTGGACGGTGTAAAGGTTTCCGTTACATCTACCGGCATCGGCGGTCCGTCGGCTTCCATCGCGATGGAAGAGCTGATCCAGTGCGGCGCCGATACGTTTATCCGCGTCGGAACATGCGGCGGTATGGCACTCGATGTAGAGGGCGGCGATATCGTGGTGGCAACGGGAGCGATCCGTGCGGAGGGAACGTCAAAGGAATACGCACCGATCGAGTTCCCGGCAGTCGCAGACCTTACCGTGACGAATGCGCTGGTGCAGGCGGCAAAGAATCTTGGGAAAAAATGGCATGCGGGCGTGGTACAGTGCAAGGATTCCTTCTACGGCCAGCACGACCCGGAGCAGATGCCGGTCGGCGATGAGCTGCTGAAAAAATGGGATGCATGGATGAAGCTTGGATGCAAAGCGTCAGAGATGGAATCGGCGGCACTCTTTATCGTGGCAAGTGCCCGCGGCGTCCGTGCCGGATCCGATTTTCTTGTGATGGGAAATCAGGAGAGAGTGAAACGCGGCATGGAGAACCACATTACGCACGATACGGAAGGTGCGATTCAGGTAGCCATCGAGGCGCTGCGGATTCTGATCCGGGAAGACCAGAAATAAGAAAGAAAAATAGGGGGATACTGGAAAGGGGATGCTGGATATGAAACAGGAAATCAGTACAGAAATAAAACAGGAGCTGGTAAAACAGGCTCTGGCAGCGCGGAAATTTGCGTATGTGCCGTATTCGAAGTTCCGCGTAGGCGCGGCGGTTCTGGCAAAGAATGGAGCGATTTATACCGGATGCAACATTGAAAATGCGGCGTATACACCGACAAACTGCGCGGAGCGCACCGCGGTCTTCAAAGCCGTATCCGAGGGCATAACGGAATTTGACGCGATCGCCGTCTGCGGCGGCCCGGGAGAGGCAGAGCCGGAGGATTTCTGCACACCGTGCGGTGTCTGCCGCCAGGTCCTGCGGGAATTCGTTGATCCGAACGAATTTCTCGTCCTTCTCTGCAAGGGCGACGGTTCCTGGAAAGAAATGACACTCGAGGAGCTGCTGCCAATGGGATTCGGAAAAGAAAATTTATAAACAGAAGCCGGAAAAGAAAAAATCCAGGGCAGGTACGGAAAGTACCGTATGCCCTGGATTTTTTATGTCCAAGATATAAAAATTATTTACTGAAATTTCGGCTCACAGGTCAGATCGCATCCCAGACGCTGGAACATTTTGCGGTCCACATCGGAGAGCATAACGCTGGAGTGCACCTGGCAGCCCTTTAACTGCGGCAGGCAGGAGAGTGCTTTCTGTGCATCCTCGCTCTGTGCAGCGGTAGCGGACAGGGCGATCAGAACTTCGTCAGTATGGAGACGCGGATTTTTGCTTCCGAGATACTTTGTTTTCAGTGTCTGGATCGGAGCGATGGATTCCGGTGAGAGAACGTGTACGTCGTGTTCAATACCGGAAAGGTCTTTTAAAGCATTCAGCAGAAGTGCTGCGCTTGAGCCGAGCAGATCGCTTGTCTTTCCGGTGATGATGCGTCCGTCCAAAAGCTCCATGGCAGCAGCCGGTGCGCCGGTCGCTTCAGCGCGGACAAGAGCCGGGGAAACGGTGGTGCGGTCTGCGGCAACGATGTTCTCCTGTTTCATCAGAAGCTCGATTTTGTAAGCCTCTGTCTCGGAACGGGAACCGTCTGCGATGCCGTCCACAGCGTTATAGTAGCGGCGGATGATCTCCTGGCGGGAAGCCTCGCAGCATGCGGCATCATCGACAATGCAGTTTCCGGCCATGTTGACACCCATGTCGGTCGGGGATTTGTATGGGCTCTCGCCGAAAATCTGCTGGAAAATGGCGCGCAGAACCGGGAAAATCTCAACATCACGGTTATAGTTGACGGTTGTTACATCGTATGCCTCAAGATGGAACGGGTCGATCATGTTGACATCGTTCAGATCGGCGGTAGCAGCCTCATAGGCCAGGTTGACCGGGTGCTTCAGCGGCAGATTCCAGATCGGGAAGGTTTCATATTTGGCATAGCCGGCGTTTACACCGCGTTTGTGCTCGTGGTAAAGCTGGGAAAGACAGGTTGCCATCTTTCCGCTTCCCGGTCCCGGTGCGGTAACGACAACGAGCGGGCGTGTCGTTTCGATGTATTCGTTCTTTCCATATCCCTCATCGCTTACGATCAGCGGTACATTGTGCGGGTAGCCCGGAATTGTGTAGTGAATGTAAACCGGGATGCCGAGCTTTTGCAGTCTCTTTTTAAAGGCATCTGCGCTGTGCTGGCCGGAATACTGGGTAATTACTACGCTTCCGACGTAGAGGCCGCGTCCGCGGAACTCGTCGATCAGACGGAGTACATCACTGTCGTAGGTGATGCCGAGGTCACCGCGGATTTTGTTTTTCTCAATATCGGATGCGGAAATTGCCATAACAATCTCGGCCTGATCGGAAAGCTGCATCAGCATGCGCAGTTTTGCGTCCGGTGCAAAGCCCGGAAGAACGCGGGATGCGTGGAAATCGTCGAACAGCTTTCCACCGAATTCCAGATACAGCTTGTTGTCAAACTGGTTGATGCGGTCGCGGATGTGCTCGGACTGCATTTTCAGGTATTTTTCATTGTCAAATCCAATTTTCATGGTATTTTTCTCCCTTTTTTCCATGGTATTTGTTTGAAAGAAACGGATCATTCCTGCAGGGATGATGCAAAGTTTTCCCCATTGGGTTCTGAAGAGTTACAAACAACTGATTTTATTTTACTATAGAGAAAAGTCACGTGCAAGAAAAAAATGCGGCAGGAATAGAAGCGATTCAGAAAAAGCACTCCTTCGCGCAAGCATGATTCGCGATTTTTCCGGAATTTCGCATGGATCTGAATCGTTACAAAAAAAATCTCCCCAAAAGGAGAGAGGCCGGGACTTGGTTGAAGCCCCGGCGGTATGAAAAAGAAATCTATCTATTAGAAAGGTTGGCGTTGGAGACGTGCTTCCAGAAATGCTTTGCCGTCTCCGGTTTATTTATAGAGAAACAATGGAGGTTGTTTTTTACTTCCTTTGTTGTTGATAAGATTAGTATACGGGAAAATTGTGACCAGAATGTGTACACGGGATAAAGCTTTTCTGAAGAGAACATGAAAACAAAAGGAAGAAAATCTGACGGAATTGTAAAGAAGTAGTCAAAAAGGATTCATGCACCGTGGAAAAGGCGCATAAAATGCAGGAGAAGAAAAAGAGCATTTCCGGCAGGAAAACCGATAAGACCGGAAAACCGGCTATCTGGCAGCTGCGGGGAAGAGGTTTCTATGCCGGAAATGAAAAGGAAGAGAAAAATTTGCAGAGCGTGATTCTGGATATGGTCAACCGTTTTGGCTATCTTGGTATTCTGATTCTGATTGCGGTGGAAAATGTATTTCCACCGATTCCCTCCGAGGTGATTCTGACCTTTGGCGGTTTTCTGACAACGTGTACTCGGCTGCACCCGGCGGGGGTTGTGCTGGCATCTACGGCGGGCTCACTGCTTGGCGCGCTGGTGCTGTACGGAGCCGGAACCCTCGTCAGCCCGGAAGGGCTTGCCGAGCTGCTCGAGAGCCGGCCGATGAAGCTTCTGGGGTTTCGGGCAGAGGATGCCTGGAAGACCATTGCCTGGTTTCAGAAAAAGGGGCAGCGGGCTGTGCTGCTCGGCCGATGCATTCCGATTATCCGAAGTCTCATCTCGGTTCCGGCCGGCATGGCGGGGATGAAGATGCCGGGATTTCTGCTATATACCATAGTCGGGAGTACGGTCTGGAATCTTCTTCTGGTTGGCATCGGTGCAGCGGTCGGCGCTGCATGGGAGCAGGCGGCAGAATATGTGAAGCTATATGCGGATGTGGTTTTCCTTATTTTAATGGTGGGAACCGTATGCTTTCCGGCATTCCATTTATATAGGAAGAAACACCGTCAAAAATAATAGGATGCATGAAATCATGCATGATATGCAAAAAATATGCTTGCAATTTAGCAATAAGTGTGCTAAGATTCATCTCAACAAATAAAAGGGAGTAGCGAAACGCCGCGGGATCTGAAATAAAAACATCCCGTGCGGGTTTGAAACCGTCAGCCGATGTTGAGAAACATCCGTATCAAATGAGAACGCAAGACTTTTATTGTGGCAGATGTCATGATAGGAGTCTTTTTTTATCCTTCGACTCCTGAATACCAAACATGAACTGCCATCCGTTGCCAGCGAAAGAAGCGTGGCGGAGAGAGAGGAATGTATGAGCAGCCAAAGAGTAAAAAAAGAATTGTACGAAACTGCAATGACAGGAGAAAAGGCACTGACCAGCCTGATGTATGTACAGATGACACTGTATGCAGCAAAAAGCCAGAAAACGTATGCCAGGGTGCGAAGCGAGGGGCGTGCAAGGATGCGCCACACGGGGCTTCATATGAATCAGTATTTAAGAGCGGCAGGAAAGGATCTGGAAAGCTTTCGAAACCGTCTGAAAGAGACACATCTGCCGGAAGAGCTTCAGTCAAAGGCAGAAACATTTCTGGTCCAGACGGTACATGCGCTGGATGTGACGGAGAAAAAACAGATGTACCGCAGGGAACTGATCGGGATGGAAGAGAAAGTAAAGGAAACAGCAGAACAGATCGAGGAGCTGCTGAAAAGCATGCGGGAGCTTGGAGTATAAGTCACCGTCTGGCAGGCTCTGCGTGACCCGTAACGTGTAGTATCCGCAGGGGAGTCGGCGAAGGGGAATGCGCATGGTGGACTTTTCAAAAACAAAATGTTAAGATAAAACATATGGTAATGATTCAGAGCCATGCGAAATAGAAGAGAAGATGCAGGAAAGAAAAGGAGTAAGAAACGTGGCAGAAGAAATTGCAATGAAGGTGATCGCCCGAATCCACACGGATTTCCCGGAAAAATTCGGGATTCCGAGGCAGAGCGGACTGATCGAAGAACTAAAGAGTACGATCGTTTTTGAACCGGAGTTCCGCGATGCAAATGCACTGAGGGGGCTGGAAGAATATTCCCATCTCTGGTTGATCTGGGAGTTTTCGGAAGCCGTGCGGGATACCTGGTCTCCGATGGTGCGGCCGCCGCGGCTTGGCGGAAATAAGCGTGTCGGCGTATTTGCTACGCGTTCGCCGTTCCGTCCGAATCCGATCGGTCTTTCTTCGGTAAAGCTGGAATATGTGGAGCAGCATCCGTCGCTTGGTCCGGTATTGCACCTTACGGGAGCAGATCTGATGGACGGCACACCGATTCTGGATATCAAACCGTATCTGCCGCATGTAGACAGTCACGTGGAGGCACTTGGCAGCTTTACGGAAAAGACGAAAGAATACTTTATTCCGGTTGAGATTCCGGACGAGCTGCTGGAAAAGGTTCCGGCAGACCACCGTGCGGCGCTGAAAAAAGTGCTGGAGCAGGATCCGCGTCCATCGTATCAGAACAGCGAAGAACGCGTCTACGGACTTTCCTTTGCGGGAATGGAAATCAAATTCCAGGTAAAGGACGAGGTACTGCATGTTGTGGGAGTAGAAATGTGAGGAAGAAATAAAGATCGGGAGAAAAGACCGAAAGCAAGGATCGAAAGCAAAGATCAAAAGCGAAGATCAAAAGCAAAGATCAAAAGCAAGGATTAAAAGCAAAGATCGAGAGAAGAGACCAAAAGCAAGGATTAAGAGAAAAGATAGGAAGAAAAAATGGAACGAAATGTAGAGATAGATAAAATTTCAGATGGAAAACGATACGGAGCTAATGATCTTGTAAAAGTGGGCTGCGACGACTGCCGCGGATGCTCCGCCTGCTGTCATGGGATGGGAGATTCGATTGTACTCGACCCGATGGATGTCTACCGCCTGGAGAAAAAGCTGGGAAAGACGATGGAAGAGATTTTGCTGGCTGGGAACGTGGCGCTTCGTGTCGTGGACGGTGTTATTCTGCCACATCTGAAGATGACAGAGCAGTCAGACCGGTGCAGCTTTTTAAATGAAGAAGGCCGCTGCAGCATCCACGATGCACGCCCGGGCTTCTGTCGGATGTTTCCGCTGGGTCGGCTGTATGAGGATGGAACATTTTCTTATTTCCTTCAGGTGAACGAATGTCCGAAGGAGAACAAGACAAAGGTCAAGGTCCGCCGCTGGCTCGATACGCCGGAGCTTGGGAAATACGAAGCCTTTACGACAAAATGGCATTATTATCTGAAGGAAAAACAGAATGCGGCGCGCGAAAGCGAGGACGATGCATTCCGGCAGCAGATCAGCATGAACATTCTGAAGCTGTTTTATCTGCTTCCGTATGACGGAAATACAGATTTTTATACACAGTTTGCAGCTCGAATGGAGCTTGCAGCAGACAAGCATTAAGCAAAAACATATATTAACAGGAGAGGCTGTCGCACGAAGCGAAAACACTACAAAATCTATATTTTGTGGAAATTTTTCTTCGTGCGGCAGCCCTCCTGTTTTTTTATATCGTTTCGTAGGAAAACTTTCCTGCTCCGGCGTAGACCAGGAAGGCTTCCCGGGTCTCACGCCTTCGCCGGCGGCTGCAGAAAATGATCTGCCCATTTTTCAGCAGAACTTCGCCAGTTACCTGTACAAGGGAAACGTGGGCAAAGTTGATCAGCAGACCTTTTCCGCCGTGGAAAAAACGATCACTTGGTGTAAGGCAGACCGTCAGGTCGGCAAATGTGCAGCGGGTTGTAAAATCTCCCTGAATGGTGTGGAGAATCAGTCGGTGCTGGCAGGCTTCAACGTAAATCAGGTCGTCGAGCGCCAGCCGGTATTTTTGGGAAACACCCTGTGAGATAATGACTGGAATTTCGAGCAGAACAGAATCGTTTGGATCGAGTGGGAATATTAATTTGGAATACAAGAAAAACACCTCCGGGAAAGTATACCGTTTGCGTCGAAGTGCAGCCGTTCAAGTCGAAGCGGTTGTCCAGCGCAAAGAAACATGATAGGGTACAAAATAAAAGCAGGAGGAGAGCATTACAGCAAACATCATAAAAATACAAAGTGTAGTTTAACACAGTGACAGAATCTCATTCAAGCCGAATTGACGGACTTCTGTTAAAATCGTTCGACAGAAAGTGACACCGTATGGCAGAAAGGGGCGAAAAAAGTAAAAAAAGGAACGATAGACAGAAAAAGCAGAAGAAAAAAACAGGAAAATCAAAAGAAAATCGAAAGAAAAGGAGGCAGAGAAGATTGACGATGCGAGATTGATTTGGTATAATATTCCAAAAATAATTATTACATATAACATTACCATAAAAGAATAAATATCATATGGAGAGAAATATGAACAGAGAAGTAGAAACAATCAGAGAAAAAGTACATACAACAGCAGATGCAGCATTATTTTTATGCTTTCAGGAAGTGAAGGGAAGCCATTCCAAAGGAGTGATCCGGCTGCCGCTGCTTCATTATGACATTCCGTTTGAGGGATACGGAGAAATGCTGCTTCGGATGAACCGCATTTATGACCTGCTCGGCATGCCGGATGCAGGAAGCTGTATGCGGAGCCTTTCAGAAGGGGAAAAAGAAGAGTGGGAATTTACAGATGAAATGAAGAACAATCAGGATACAACGCTTCCAGCCGGAACCGAGCGTATGGTCAGTATTCAGATTCAGTTCCGACAGCACTGTAGTCTGCAGGGATTTCTGATCTGCGGAAAACAGAAAGCAGGTTTTCGTTCAGCACTTGAAATGCTGTATTTACTGGAAGATTGTCTGCAGGAACAGGATAACTGAATACGGGAGAAAAACGCAACAGAATGAGAGTGGGAGCTATGAAGGAAGAAAAAAAGATCAGAAAGAAAATAAAAATTGAGGATTTGTTGCCAAGAGATCCCATCCGGGTGGATCTCGATGCAATCCTGGGCTATGTGAAGGGAAAAACAATCCTGGTAACAGGCGGAGGCGGTTCGATCGGAAGTGAGATCTGCCGCCAGCTGGCCGGACACGACGTCGGGCATCTGATCATTTTTGACATCTACGAAAACAATGCGTACCAGATTCAGAAATCTCTGGAATGGGAGTTCCCAGATCTCAATTTGACAGTACTGATTGGTTCTGTGCGGGATGAGCGGAGGCTGGAATCAATTTTTTCGAAGTACTGGCCGGACATCGTCTTTCACGCAGCAGCCCACAAGCATGTGCCGCTGATGGAGGACAGCCCGAATGAAGCGATTAAAAACAATGTTATTGGAACCTTAAAAACGGCGCGCACAGCAAGCCATTATCAGGTAAAGAAGTTTATCCTGATATCAACAGACAAGGCAGTCAACCCGACCAACATCATGGGAGCGAGCAAGCGGCTCTGTGAGATGGTGATTCAGCTGATCGGAAGACACAGCACGACAGAGTTTGCGGCAGTGCGCTTTGGAAATGTACTGGGAAGCAACGGAAGTGTCATTCCGCTGTTCCGCCGTCAGATCGAACACGGCGGTCCGGTGACGGTTACGCATCCGGATATCATTCGATATTTTATGACGATTCCGGAGGCAGTCAGCCTTGTACTTGAGGCAGGCGCCTATGCGAAAAACGGTCAGATCTTTGTCCTGAATATGGGAGATCCGGTCAGAATCGCAGACCTGGCCAAAAATATGATCCGCCTTTCCGGATATGAGCCGGAAAAAGAAATCAAGATCAAATACATTGGCCTGCGACCCGGCGAAAAGCTGTATGAGGAACTTCTGATGAATGAAGAGGGCATGCAGACCACAGAAAACAGCCGGATTTTTATCGGCAGACAGATTGCATTTGACGAGAAGGTATTCCGGGAGCAGATAAAGGAACTCGCGAAGGAAGCGGAAAACGAATGTCCGGACATCTGTTATCTGGTAAAGAAAATGGTACCGGAATACCAGTACGAAGGAGAAAAACAGGGATGACGGACCTTCATGTACATATTCTGCCGGGAGTGGACGACGGATCCCCGAATTTGTCCACCTCCCTTGAAATGGCAGAAATGGCGGCACAAAGCGGGGTGCGTATCCTCGCGGTGACGCCGCATGCAAACCAGACGGGAATCGAAGGCGTGGAGGACGGATACGTCAACTACGAATCGGAACAGTTAGAAGAGCAATTTTACCGTCTGGAGAGGGAAATCAACAGAGAACACATTCCCATCAGCCTGGTGCGCGGCATGGAAATCATGAGCATCGGACCGCTGGAGAAAAAAATCAGAGAGAGAAAGCTGATACCGCTCCATGAGAGCCGCTATTATCTGATCGAGGTGCCGTTTGATATGGCGCCGGACGGAATCAGAAAGCGGCTGCTGGAATTTCCGGCGATGGGAAAAATCCCGGTGCTGGCGCATCCGGAGCGGTATTTCTGCGTGCAGGATACACCGGAGCTTCTATACGAATTCCGGGAAATGGGCGCGGTTTTGCAGATCAACAAAGGAAGCGTGTTTGGAAGATTTGGAGAAGAGGCTGAGCGGACAGCAAGGTTTCTACTGGAAAACCGCCTTGCGGGCTGTGTGGCAAGCGATGCCCACGGAGCCGATTACCGGACCACGGACATGCGGCCAGTCCGGCAGTTTCTGGAGGAGCGGTATGGAGAAGCGTATGCACAGCTTTTAGTGAAAGTGAATCCGAGAAGAATCCTGGAGGACCGTCAGATTTTCTATGAACCGTCCCCGGAACGAAAACGGAAAAGACGCTGGTTCCTCTAAAAACAGGAAGAATGGCGTTACAGAAACGAAAGGAGCATCTTTGATATGCACAAAACGAGAGCGGCAGTTCTCATTCTGTTTCTGGCTTCCACACTTGCCTTTGGCGGGTGTCTGGTGCGGCAGCAGACGGGAAAAGACGGAAAAGGGCCGGAAATTACGATGGACAACAGTGAGATTTCTGCCAGCATCCATGCAGAGGAGTCAGAACTTCTGGCCGGAGTAACTGCTTACGATAAAAAAGACGGCGATGTGACGAGTTCTCTTGCTGTGGAACATATTTCGAATTTTGTGGAAAAAGGGCGGCGGAAAATCAGTATCGTCGCCTTTGATTCCGATAACCACGTTACGCATGCGGAGCGGGAACTGGTGTATAACGATTACACCTCACCGGTCTTTTCCCTGGATCGCCCGCTGCGGTTCAGCCTGAATGCAGATGATCTGACAGAGGGACTTTCCGCGGAGGACTGCCTGGACGGAACGATTACCGACCGCATCCGGATTTCTTACGAGGATGAGATCAGCAGTACACCGGGACTGTACCACGTGACATATTCGGTTGCAAACCGCGCCGGAGATGTGACAAGTCTTCCGGTGACAGTAGAACTCTACGATCCGGCAGAGGAGAACGGAAGGCCGCAGATTACCCTGAGCGATTACCTGATTCATCTGGATCTGCAGCAGCCATTTGATCCGCAGGCATATCTGGAAAGCGTGAGTGTGGATCAGATGCTGTATGAAAAGAGAGAAGACGGTGCGCTTCATGCAGCTTCGTATGAAGAAGAGCTTCTGGGAGAAAATCAGTTTTCCATTGACAATCCGGTCGATACCGGCAGTGCGGGTGTTTATGAAGTGACATACACTGCGACAGCGGAGGATGGGCAGACAAGCTCCGTCCGCCTGATCGTCTGTGTAAACGAATAGGGGGGATCCAGATGGGAGAATACGACAGAACAGGAAACGGGCAGAGCAGCAAAACAGACTGGGATCTCCGAAGTATCCTGTGCGACATTGCAAAAAACTGGTGGGTCATCCTTCTGATTGCCTGTTCGGCGGCAATGATAACCTATACTGTGATGGCGACCGTACACAAAGACCGGTATACGGTAAAAACCACATTTGCCGTTATGGGACGCGGGGTGGATGCCAATGCGGCATCGAGCCTGTCGGCCACATATGAGATGGCACAGAAATTTGAAGCAATTCTGGAAAATACGATTTTGAAGAAAAAAGTGATGGAGGAGCTCAGCCTGTCCTCGTTTCCGGCAAAAATGAATGCTTCCATTGTGCCGGAATCCAATCTGATGGAGCTGTCTGTGACCGCAGATTCGCCGGAAATGGCATTTCGGATCTTAAAGTCGGTACTGAACAATTATACGAGCATTTCCGACTATATTATTCCGAATGTAGTGTTGGAGACACTGCAGCAGCCGCAGGTTTCCGGTGTGCCATCGAACCAGATTCCGACCAAAAAGTATGCCGCGACCGCATTTCTTGCGGCAGCCCTTGCTATGGCGGCACTCATCGGACTCTTTTCCTTTCTGCGGGATACCGTCAAAAATGAGGCAGAATTCACCCGCAAAATCGATGCGGACCTGCTGGGCGTTGTGTATCACGAAAAGAAGAAGAAAAACAGCTCCATGCTGATTACCAATCCGGCGCGGAGCTTTCTGTATGTGGAATCCTTAAAGCGTATTGCATCGCGTGTGCGGGGGCGTCTGGACCGAAAAGGCGGAAAAGTGCTGCTGGTGACCAGTGTGGCGGAAAATGAAGGAAAATCGACCCTTGCGGCAAATCTGGCGCTTGCTCTTGCAGAAGAGCAGAACCGTGTACTGCTTTTGGACTGCGATTTCCGACAGCCGGCGTTACATAAAATCTTTGAGATTCCGGAAAAAGACGGAAAGGATTTCGGAAAGGTTGTCCTCGGAAAAGAGTCGGCATCCGGCGTTTTTGAGAAACACAAGGATACCAACGTATATACCGGAATCTGCCGTAATCGTCTGGAAGAGCCGTCGCTTGCAATCGGCGGTGAGATTTTCCACCGGATTCTGGAGACATGCCGGACCAATATGGACTACATTATTCTGGATACGCCGCCGATGGGAATGACGGCGGATGCAGAAGAGCTTGCAGAGTATGCCGATGCGGCAGTTCTTTCCGTGCGGCAGGACGGCGTACTGACGAGGGATATCAACGATGCGATTGATGCATTGAACCAGAAAGAGGAAAAAGTGATCGGCTGTGTATTTGGAAATGTTTACCCGGGATTCGGTGAGCGGATCGGCAACAGCTACGGTTATGGATATGGATACGGCACCTACAGCAGGGCAGAACGATAAGAGGGAGCAAAGAGCATGAGCAGAGAAACGTATGAAACCTATTCGGCGGAACCGGAGAAAATCGATCTGATCGCCTTTCTGGCAGAATATTTCCAGGCATTCCGAAAATTCTTTTTGGGCGTGCTGATTCTTGTGATCCTCATGGGAGGCGGCTCCTTTCTGACGGCAAAGCTGCGGTATCAGCCCATGTATGAGGCATACACCTCATTTGTGGTCGGATCAAACCGCGCGGTCGGCTATTCCTATTATGACAATGTGACGGCGCAGCAGCTTGGAAAAACCTTTCCTTATATCGTAACAAGCGGTGTATTAAAGGATGTTGTAGCACGGGATCTTCAGGTGGGAGCAGTGACATCCCAAATTGAGGCGAGCGTGATGGAAAACACCAACCTGTTCACAATTCGCGTAAAAGATTCTTCACCGGATACGGCATATCGCGTACTTCAGTCCGTCATTACCAATTATCCGGAGGTAGCAGAGTACATAATCGGTGCGACAACGCTGACGGTGGTAGACGACAGCGGCGTACCGGTATCCCCGATCAACAGCCAGGATGCGGTACATGCCGGAATGATCGGAGCAGCGGCGGGACTTGCCGTTGCACTGCTTTTGGTCTTCATCTATGTGAGAACAAGAAAAACAATTCGCCAGGCAGATGACGTGAAAAAGCTGACGAACGCAGCGTTCCTTGGAAATCTGCCGGAGGCGAAAATCAAGAAACGAAGCAACGTAAAAGAACAGACCATCACGATCTGTAACCCCAAAGTGCCGGATTCCTTCAAAGAAGCAATGCAGCTCATCCGGACAAGAACAGAGGACGGGCTTGGAAAAGCCGACTGTCCTGTTTTGCTTGTGACAAGCTCTGTGCCGGGAGAGGGAAAGACAACCGTTGCCGTGAATCTCGCAGAAGCATTCGCAAAGAAGAAGTACCGCGTAGTGCTGCTGGACGGAGATCTGCGAAATCCGTCGGTATTGAAGTGTATCGGACTTTCCGAGCGGAAGGGACGTGGAATCATAGGAGTGCTGAAAGGACAGATCAGCCTGGATGAGGCACTTACCGATTATCGGGATCTGTCGCTGAAAATTCTGCCGGGTGTCGGAAGTACACAAAATCCGGCCGGCCTGCTGCGTTCCGCGCGGATGAAAACGCTGATCGAAGAATTGAAAGAGGATGCGGATCTTCTGATTATTGATACGCCGCCGTGCGGAGTACTGTCGGATGCATCCCTTTTGGGCGGAATCGCAGATTCTGCAGTTCTTGTCGTACACCAGGGAACTACCAAGGACCGTGAAGTACAGCGGGCACTGGAATTCTTCGAGGATTCGCAAATTCCGGTCTGCGGCTATGTACTGAACGGCGTGCCGGAGGGTGCGACAGGCTACGGATACAGCACCTATGGCGGTTATGGCTACGGAAAATATGGTTATGGTTACGGAAAGTACGGCTATGGAAAAGAAAAAGAAGGCCGGAAAAGTAACCAGTCGGTGAAAGAATAGGGGGAAGAAAACATGAGGGAATCTGGAATTTATCAAATGTATCTGAAAAATCTGCTGGACCGGCTGCTTGCACTGGTTGGAACGGCAGCACTGTCGTGGTTGCTGATTTTGCTTGGCATAGCGATCCATCTCGATTCGCCGGGACCGATTTTCTTCCGGCAGAAGCGGGCAGGAAAGAACGGCACGTATTTTTACATATATAAATTCCGCACGATGCGTATCGATACCCCACATGATATGCCGACCCATATGCTGAATAATCCCGATCTTTTCATCACAAGAGTCGGACGGTTTCTCCGGAAAACATCCCTCGATGAGCTGCCACAGCTCTTTAATATCCTGAAGGGCGATATGGCGCTGGTTGGCCCGCGTCCGGCACTCTGGAATCAGTATGACCTCCTTGTGGAGCGTGAGCAGTACGGCGCAAACAGCGTCCGTCCGGGTCTTACCGGATGGGCACAGATCCATGGACGGGATGAGCTGCCGATCCGGCAAAAAGCTGAACTGGATGGATATTATGTGCACCATATCCAGCTCAAAATGGATCTGGAATGTCTCTGGAGAACAGCAGGAGCCGTACTGCGGCAGGATGGAATTCACGAAGGCAGACTGGAAAAACAGCAGATGAAGGGTGCAAAAGAGGTTGTGAAGGTTGGAAAATAGAAGAAGATAAAAAAGATAGAAAAAGACAGAGAAAGATAGAAAAACAGCAAAAGATAGAAAAAGTAGTAAAAGACAGCAAAAGATAGAAAAAATAGCAAAGATAGCAAAAGATAGGAAGAAACGGGCAGGATGTTTTTGGGAAGGAAAGCATGCTGCCTCGTTTTACATAGAAGCTGGAAAATAATGAGAAAAGTAATTGCATATTGATTGAAAGATGATATAATTTATAAAGAAAATAATGAAATTAGTAATGAAACAATGCGGAATATTACACCGAAACAGGAAAGAAAAATGAAAAAACGAATTCTAATTGTAACCAATCATTCGTATATGTTCTGGCAGTTTCGCAAAGAATTGGTGGAAGCCTTGCAGAAAGAGCATGAAGTGATTCTTGCCATGCCATTTGTCGGGCATGAAGAAGATTTTCGGAAAATGGGAATCGAGTGTATTCCCGTATCCATGAACCGACGTGGCGTGAATCCTTTTGCCGAGGCAAAGCTGTTGCGGGACTATAAGCGGCTTCTGCAAAAAATCAGCCCGGACTTTGTGCTTACATATTCCATTAAACCAAATATCTATATGGGTCTGCTCTGCAGTTGCAAAAAGATTCCCTATTATGCCAACGTACAGGGACTTGGAACTGCATTCCAAAAACCAGTACTGGCCGGATTTGTTACGGTACTGTATCGAATCGCTTTCCGAAAAGTAAAATATGTCTTTTTTGAAAATAAAGAAAACGCCCGCGAATTTGGCGAACGAAACATCGTATCGGCAGATCGTCAGGTTGTTCTGCCCGGTGCGGGAATTAACCTGGAAAAATACAAAATGGAACCTTACCCGAATCACAGCCGTGTCCATTTTCTGTATCTCGGACGAATCATGAAAGAAAAAGGAATAGAAGAACTCTTTTATGCCGTTCGGCGGCTGAAAGAAGAAAACGAAGACTTTGTCCTTGATCTGGCCGGATTCTTTGAAGATATCTACAAAAAGCAGGTAGAAGAACTGGAACAGCTTGGAATCGCCCATTTTTACGGCTTTCAGTCAGACCCGCGCCCATTTTATGCAGAAGCAGACTGTGTCGTTCTTCCCAGCTATCATGAAGGCATGAGCAACGTCCTCCTGGAAGCAGCGGCAACCGGCCGCCCTGTTATCACAAGCAATATCCCGGGCTGCCGGGAAAGCGTAGAAAATGGAAAAAGCGGTCTGCTGGTTGAAGTAAAAAACAAAGAGATGCTGTATCAGGCAATGAAAAAGATGCTGCATTGCAGCAGAGAAGAACGGGAAAAAATGGGTAAAGCAGGAAGAGAGAAGATGAAAAGAGAGTTTCGGAAGGAAGCTGTGGTGGAGAGAACGGTGAGAAGTCTGGAGTAAGATGAAAGAGGAAAGAGAAAATTTTAGTAAGACAAAAGGAGAAATGTAAAAGATGTCCATAACGAATTATTGGTTTCAATTAATCTGGCTTTTGACAGTAGGAATGGTTCTGGCAATATCTCTGCCGAAAAAGCAGGAAATCGTTATGGGAAGGATAGAAGAAAGATGGCAGATAGCACCGGCAGTGCTTCTAGTGGTTCCATATATATTGGCGGCAACACTAAGATCCGATAATTTTGGAGATACCTATGCCTACCGAAGTGTCTTTAGAGAAGCACCTAGTAAAATAGCTGCGCTTCCACTCTATCTCGAGGGAATAAAAAAAGATAAAGGTTTTTCGGTCTTAATTGTGATTATAAAAGCTCTTATTGGAAATTCACCTATTCTGTTTTTCATGTTCATAGCTACTGTGCAAATGTTATGTATGGCATTTATTTATCGAAAATATAGTGAAAACTATTGGATGAGTATTTTTGTTTTTGTTGCGGGAACAGACTATATGTCTTGGTGTCATAATGGTATCCGACAGTTTTTGGCAATTGCCATTATCATGGCAGGATTTCCATTACTGCTAAAAAGAAAATATATACCACTGATAGCAATTATTCTATTAGGAGCGACATTTCATGCGTCAGCATTGCTTATGATCCCGATCATTTTTATTGTGCAGGGAAAGGCATGGAATAAAAAGAGTGTGCTGTGCATTTTGGGATGTATTTTAATATTAATATTTGTAAATCAGTTTACAGATGGAATGAACAATATACTATCAAATACACAATATTCTAATATGGTAGCGGATTGGAAAGAGTGGGAAGATAACGGAACTAATCCGATCAGGGTATTTGTCTATTCCATTCCCATGATTTTATCTATTATTGGACGTAAGCAAATCAAAGAAGCAGACAATCCGGTAATTAATATTGTGACAAATTTCTCGATTTTGACCAGTGTAATTGCAATGGTGTCTATGAAAACTTCTGGAATATTTATAGGACGATTGATTTCATATGGATCTATGTATTCTGCATCCATTTTACTACCTTGGGAAATTGAAAATATTTTTACGAGAAATTCAACCATAATCATAAAAAGTGCTACTGTGTTAGGATATATTGGATTCTTTTATTATCAGATGCATTTTACATGGGGGCTTATATGAAAAATCCAGAAATTAGTGTAATTATGGGGATATACAATTGTGCAGATACGTTGTCAGAAGCGATTGAGTCTGTTTTAGGTCAGACGATGAGTGAATGGGAATTGATTATGTGCGACGATGGATCATCCGATGCAACGTCTGAAGTGGCAGAATTCTATATAAAAAAATATCCAGAAAGAATGGTATTGCTGAAAAATAAAGAAAATAGAGGACTTAACTATACCTTAAATCGTTGTTTAAAAATGGCAACAGGAAAGTATATTGCAAGAATGGATGGAGATGATATTTGTTTGCCAGAACGATTTGCGGTTGAGTATGAAATATTAGAAAAAGAAAAAGCAATTTCGATTGTAAGCACAGATATGGGGTATTTTGATGAGACAGGAATATGGGGGAATATAAGTCATCCTGAATATCCCAAGAAAGAGGATTTTTTGCATGGATCTCCGTTTTGTCATGCACCATGTATGGTGAGAAAAGAAGCATATGATGCGGTGAAAGGATATACAGAGAAAAAGCGTTTGTTGCGAGTAGAAGACTATCATTTATGGATAAAAATGTACGAGGTCGGATATAGAGGCAAAAATATTCCCAAACAGCTTTATCTTATGCGAGATGATAAAGCAGCATATAAGAGAAGAAAATTTCGATATAGAGTAAATGAAGCATATGTACGAGGAATGGCAGTGCGAAAACTTGGACTGCCGATAAGCGGATATCTATATGCGATACAACCAATTATTATAGGCATTTTACCTAAGGTGGTATATGACTATTTTCATAAAAGAAAATTGGAAAGTAATTCGAAAAAAAATAATGTGTGCAAAAATAAGTGATAGGAAGGGATGGATACATGATACCGAAGAAAATACATTATTGTTGGTTTGGAAAAGGGAAGAAATCCAAATTAGCTTTAAAGTGCATAAGGAGCTGGCGTCAGTATTGTCCAGAGTATGAAGTTATTGAATGGAATGAGGAAAATTTTGATATAGATATGAATGGGTATACGCGAATGTGTTATGCCGAAAAAAAGTATGCGTATTTAAGCGATTATGTCAGACTTTGGGTAGTGGAAAAGTATGGAGGAATCTATTTTGATACAGATGTAGAAGTAATTAGATCGCTGGAAGAATTGTTAAGAAATGATGCATTTTTTTGCTTTGAAAATAAGCAATATGTAGCTTCGGGATTGGGATTTGGATCTGTTGCACATGGAAAAGTGATTCAAGCGATGTTGAAAGAATATGAGATATTACTGGACGGGAAAAATGGAGTAAGAATGTGTCCGAAATTGAATACACAAGCGTTGGTAGCATTGGGGTTAAAACAGAATGGTAGAAAACAAAATGTGTGTGAAGCGGTAATATATCCTATGGATGTTTTGAATCCATATAACAGCGCTACCGGAAAATTAGAAAAAACAGAAAATACATTTTCCATTCACTGGTATGAGGCAACGTGGATGAGTAAACACTTAAAAATTCGTGGCATGATAACAAGACCAATACACAGAATATTTGGTGTAGATGTCTTTCAGAGGTTCCGCAAATGAAAAAGAAATTGCTAATTGTGTCTCATGCTTTAGAATTAGGTGGAGCAGAAAGAAGTCTTATCGGGTTATTAAATGCATTTGATTTTGAAAAATATGATGTAGATTTATTTTTATTACGGCATGAAGGGGAATTAATGAGAGAAATCCCATCAGCTGTTAATTTATTGCCAGAAATTCGCGCTTATACAGTATTAGCGCGACCGATAAAGCGGACTTTAAAGGAAGGACATTTCATATTAAGTATGGCAAGACTTGCGGGGAAAATGGCAGCGGCAAAATATAATCGAATACATAAATATACAGACAGTGATGTGGCGTTAGAATATAGTCATAAATATACTTGTCCATTTATGCCAAAAATTCAATCCAATGAAGTATATGATTTAGCAATCAGCTTTTTGACACCGCACTATTTTGTTGATAGAAAAGTACATGCAAAAAGAAAAATAGCCTGGATTCATACAGATTATTCTCGTATACAGGTGAATATTGCTTCTGAAACCGCAATGTGGAAGAACTATGATTATATTGCTTCGATTTCTGATGCAGTAACAGAGAATTTTCTTTCGGTTTTTCCTATGTTCAAGGAAAAGATTATTTTGATTGAAAACATCTTGCCGGAAGAATTTGTGAAAAAGCAGGCAAATGAATTTTTAGTGGATAAAGAAATGAATGCAAAAGGGATAAAAATACTATCTATTGGGCGATTCTGTAAGGCTAAGAATTTTGATAATGTACCAGAAATTTGTCAACGGATACGTGAAAGAGGGATGGATATAACATGGTATTTGATTGGTTTTGGCAGAGACGAAGAATTGATTAAAAGAAAAATTGCAGAAGCTAATATGCAGGAATATGTAAAAATTCTTGGAAAAAAAGAGAATCCATATCCATATATTCAGGCATGTGATGTTTATATACAGCCTAGTCGATATGAAGGTAAATGTGTTACGGTTCGTGAGGCTCAGATGTTAGGAAAACCTGTAATTATTACAAATTATGAGACAGCTAAGGAACAATTGGAAAGTGGTGTAGAGGGCATAATTGTACCTATGCAAAATCAGGAGTGTGCGGATCAAATATTTGATTTGCTAAATAATAATTGTCTGTTAGAGCAACTATCATTCAACTGTCAAATGAGAAAGTATTCAAATAAGGAAGAAGTGAAAAAAATATATCGTATATTGGAAAAGAGTAATTGTGTGGGTAAAAGGTAGAAATGGTGCAAAACAATTATAATAATGATGTTGGTTAGATATTATAGCTATCCATAAGTGGGAGTATCTGAGGGTGTTATATTGAGAGCAATAGTATGTTGCGATTTGTACAGGATATTTTATAGATGAAAATAAGGCAATTGATGTTGATAAGGGAGAAATTTCTATGCCTAAAATAAGTGTGATTGTACCAGTGTATAAAGCAGAAAAATTCTTAGCTACTTGCATAGAAAGTATTTTAAATCAAACATATGGCAATTTGGAAATAATATTAGTCGATGATGGATCACCTGATTCATGTGGAAAAATTTGTGAAAAATATGCTTTAAGTGATAGTAGAGTTAAGGTGGTTCATCAGAAAAATGCAGGAGTTGCTGCTGCAAGAAATGTAGGATTAGATTTAGCTGAGGGAGACTATGTAACTTTTGTTGATAGCGATGACTATATTCAACCTCAGATGTATGAAAAAATGATAAGATGTGCGGAACATAATCATTGCGATTTAGTAATGTGTGATTGTATAAAGGTATATTCGGATGGAAGAAAAACTATTTATTCTCACAATATTCGTGGCGGGTTATATGAGGAGAAACAATTGCATCAAGAATATTATCCTCATTTACTAATTACTCGTTCGATAGAATATCCTGCTACAATTTCCAACTGTGTGTGCATGGTAAAAAATATGCGACAAAGAATGCCACGATATGAGATTGGAATTCGATTTTCTGAAGATTGGTTTTGGGGATGTCAATTGATGCTTAGAATACATTCGTTTTATTATATGAAAGGACAAGCCTACTATATGTATAACTGCAGCAATCAAAGTTCAGTAACACATACATTTACGTCTGATAAATGGGACGATTATAAGGCTTTGTATGCACGATTCCAGGAAGAATTTGGTCGAAGCGAAATATATGATTTTAGGGATCAACTTGACAAGGTATTATTATTTTTTATTTATAACGCTATTGGGGATATATTCTGTTCGAGTGTTCTTACTATAGGTGAAAAAAAAAGAATGGTTAATAAAATATTATATGAAGATAGCGTTAGGAATATGTTTAAACAGTTGAAAATTGGCAAATTGTGTGTTCCTAAAAAACAAAAACTATTAACATTTTGTTATTCGCATCCTGTTTTGCTATCGTTGATATCTTTTTATTTTGAAAAGAGGTATAGAGTGTAATGAAAACACAGCTTTCTGTAATAGTACCAGTTTATAACACAGAACGGTTTTTAAGAAGGTGTATTGAAAGTATTTTAAACCAGAATGTGGAAAAATGTGAATTGATTTTAATTAATGATGGAAGTACGGATTCTTCTGGAAAGATCTGTGACGAATATGCAAAAGAAAATCAATGTATAAGCGTAATTCACCAGAAAAATCAAGGGGTTGGAAAAGCTCGAAATAACGGTGTTTTAGCATCAAGTGGGAAATATATTACTTTTGTAGATAGTGATGATTATTTACCAGATGATCCTACTATATACAGTAAAGCAATTTCAATTTTAGAAAACCATGATGTTGATATAGTAACGTGGCTTTGGCAATTTCAGAATGAAGAGGGAAAATTGACAATAGATCCACATAAAATCCCAACATTTTTTTGTGGAAAAAAATCCATGTTAGAATTTGCAAAAGGGTTGTATTATGGTAGCTATGCAAATGGATTGGTTGTTGGAGTTTGTAATAAGCTGTATAAAAGAGATTATATAAAAAACATTCCATTTGAGGGACGGATATATGAGGACGATGATTGGATGAGCCAGGTGCTAGCTAAAACAGGAAAAATTTTTTGTGAAAAGAAATTCTGGTATATATATGTTCAAAATAATACTTCGCTGACGCATCAAAAATTTCAAGAGCAGAATTTGGTAATGTTGGATATTGTGAAAAGACGAATGTGCTTATTTAAACAAGATAGTTTTATTTGTAGGGAATCGATGAAACTATTTCTGAATTTATATATAGAATTTTGGTTTCGTGCAAAGGAATCGAAAATACAGCCCTATCATGACAGTCAAACATATATACAATTTATGCGAACATTGATGAGGGGAAATGGACTTTGTCTTAAAGATTTTATACGTTACAGTATATTTTATGTTTCACCCAATTTATATCAAATATTAATTTTTAAAATGAGAAAAAGAAAACTATGAAAATTAGTGTTGTTATTCCCGTATATAATAAAGAAAAATATATGGATGATTTATTTCAATGCTTGCTTAGCCAAACATTTGAAGAGTTTGAATGTATTTTAATAGATGATGGATCTACGGATGCATCAGGGGAAATTTGTGATAAAGTTGCTTGTATTGATAAAAGATTTGAAGTAATTCATATTCCAAATAGTGGCGTATCTCATGCGAGAAATGTTGGGATTGATGCCTCGTGTGGAGAATATATTACATTTATTGATGCAGATGACCGCATACCAAATAACTATTTGGAAAATTTGTATGAAACTATTATTGAGAGCGGTGTAGATCTTTCAATATGCACGATTACAAAAATATGGCACTCAGGAAAAAAAAAGAAAATACAATTACCTGGAAGTGGCACTTTTGATATAAGTGAATTGCTTTTGAATTTTGCGGATTATCAAAAAAAAACAGGTATTTATGGATATTGTTGTGGAAAGATAATCTTAAAAGAATTAGTTGGGAATATCCGATTTGATGAAAGAATTAAATTGGCGGAGGATTTTGATTTTTTTCTGAAATTATATCCTAAAGTGAGCAAAATTTGCTTTAATGATAAAACAGAATATTTTTATCTTCAGGAATCAGAGAATTCATCAGCTATGGTTAAGGATAGTGAAATTGACTATAGAACACAGCTGTTTATTAATATTCGCTATAAACATTTTCTTGAAAAAGAAAATGTTTATAGCGGAAGTAATGAGTTGATTGTTTCACAGTTGCTAAGTAATTATGTGATTTTTTCATTGTTGTATTGCAATATTGAAAAATTGAAAAACTGTTTCGAGGAATTACAATTAATTTGTAAATCTGAGGGAATTAAAGCATGCGGACGGAATTTCTTTGAAAAATGGATTTTGTTATTACTATATGAAAACAAATACTATTTATTGAAGATAAGTTTACAGTTAAGACGTTTAATGAGACATTTAATAAGGCGTTTGCTAAGGAGATGATGAGATGCCATATTTTACGGTATTTACTTCGACATATAATAGAGGATATACACTTTTCAGATTATATGAGTCGTTGAAAAATCAGGGAACGACAGACTTTGAATGGTTGATTGTTAATGATGGATCGACAGACAATACGCATCAATTAGTTGAAGAGTGGATCAGGAAAGAAAAAGAATTTTCAATTAGATATTTGGAAAAAGAAAATGGAGGAAAACCAAGAGCAATCAATTATGGGATTCGGTATGCGAGAGGTAAATTCTTTTTTATGGTTGATTCTGATGATTTTCTATTACCGAATGCGTTATCAAAAATGAAAAATTGGTGCAAAGAGATTGAAAATAATTCAGATTATATTGGTGTTGGAGCAGCCAGGGGATTTCCAGATGGTTCTTATATAAAGGGTGTTTCACCTATTGTAAACGAACAAGGATATGTAGACGCTACGAATCTACAGAGAATACAATTTAATTTGGATGCAGATATGTGTGAGGCATATAAGACAAAAATATTGAAAAAATATCCGATGCCGGAATGGCCGGGCGAAAAATTTGCACCAGAACAAATCGCATTGAATGAAATTGCGTTGGATGGTTATAAATTGCGGTGGCATTCAGATATTATTTATCAGTGTAATTATCTGGATGATGGCCTTACCAAGGGAAGCAAAGTATTAGAAAAAAATAACCCAATGGGTTATGCGATGATGTATTGTCATATGCTGAAATATCCTGAGGGTTCAAAAAAGCAAAAATTTTATGCTGCCTGTCAAGTGGTTGCATTATCAATAGTTGGGGGACATATAGAATATGGTTTTCAAGGACAGAATAAAAGATTGATATTATGCGCACTTATTCCGGGTATTTTTTTAGCAATTCGGCGTAGATATCAATTCAGAAAGGTATCAACATGATTTCAATTATTATACCTATTTTTAACGCAGAAAATTATTTGAAAAGAATGTTAGAAAGCATTTTGGGTCAATCATATCAAAAGTTTGAGTGTATTTTAATTGATGATGGTAGTAGTGATTCATCTTATAGTATATGTAAGGAGTATGAAGAAAAAGATACTCGCATGCGTTGCTTTACGCAGAAAAATCATGGAGTTTCTTACACAAGAAATAAAGGAATAAGTTTGGCAAGAGGAAAATTCATAGCGTTTTTGGACGCTGATGATTTTATTCCACCCAATTATCTGTATGAACTAGTAAAATGTTGCGAAATAGGCGATGTTGCAATATGCGATACAGTGTTTCTTGATGAAAAAGCGGTGAAATTTAGATTTACAGTAGGAAAAACTGTATTAACACGAACCGATGCGATAAATGCTCTTTTGATTCGGAAATCTATTAATTCGGGTCCGGCAGGAAAATTGTACAAAAAAGAATTGATTGCAAATTTAAAATTTCCGTCAATAAAAACATATGAAGATATTCTTTTTACATTGGACGCGTTATTAAATGCAAATAAAATTGTAACGACAGATCGAACACAATATTTTTATGTTGAAAATAATAATGGAGCAATGAGTAAGATGATAAAAAATCCTTCATTGGATATCATTATTGCAACAGAAAGGTTGCTTCAGGTTATCGCACAAAGGAAGGATTTAAAGCCAGAATGTTGTTATGTTACAGTATCCCATTTGTTTCAATATGTAATAGGACTTTTTCAGGAGAATAATTATAGAAATTCAGAATTTGTTGATGGGACAAGAAAATTATTCCGGAAATATATGTGTCTTATTCTTACTTGTAGAGCAATTCCTTGGAAAGAGAAACTTGTGTTTTTTTTATTTGGTCAGGGAATATTTTTGCAAAATGGAAAAAGAATTCATTGGATAAGGAAGGAATGAAAATGGCAAAAATTTATATGTATGCTCATGGCGGGAGTGGAAATCATGGATGCGAAGCAATTGTGCGTTCTACATGTGATATGTTAAACAATCCATTATGGGATGAAATATTGCTCATTTCTTCTAAAACGGAAGAAGATATAAAATATGGGTTAGATAAAATTTGTACAATTAAGAAAGATGTACAGTCATATTCCAAAATAACTTTACCATTTATTCGGGCATATATAGCATTAAAATTAAAAAATGACTATGTGCCGTTAGATAAACTTAACTATAAGAAAACCATTGACATGGTGCATAAAAACGACATTGTATTATCTATAGGCGGTGATAATTATTGTTATGCTGATGTGAATAAATATATTATGCTACATAATATGATGATTTCTAGGGGAGCCAAGACAGTATTATGGGGATGTTCTATCAATCCGGAAGTATTGAGTAATCCGGAAATTGTTAATGATGTGAGACAATATCAGCTTATTACAGCAAGAGAATCTATTACTTATAATGCACTGAAAAAAATAAATCCCAATACCATACTTGTTGCAGATCCTGCATTTGGACTCAAAACAGCATATGCAGAAATTCCATCTAAGTTTATCAATAAAAACATGGTAGGAATTAATTTGAGTCCGATGGTACAAAAAGAAGAAAAGATTTCAGGAATTATAATGAAAAATTATGAGATCTTGATAGAACATATTTTGAAAGAAACAGATATGGCAATTGCATTAATTCCTCATGTAATCTGGGATGACAGTGATGATAGGATACCATTAATGCAGTTGTATGAACGTTATAAAAAAAGTGGAAGAGTTTTAGTAATAGAAGATCAAAATTGTTCAAAACTTAAGTATGCGATTTCAAAATGTAGATTTTTTGTTGGGGCAAGAACGCATTCCACTATTGCGGCATATTCTTCGGGGATACCAACACTGGTTGTAGGATACTCTGTAAAGGCAAGAGGAATTGCTAGGGACTTGTTTGGAGATGAAGAACAGTATAGTTTATCTGTTCAAAGGCTGAAAGAAACAGATGAGTTGCTTAAAAAGTTTAGATGGATATTAGAAAATGAAGAATTAATCAAAAAACAATTAAATAGCAAAATACCAGAAGTTATTAAAAGAGCATTAACTGCAAAAGAATATGTTGAGCGATTACTTTAAAGAGGAGATGGTTCATGTCTAGATTAGAAAATTCTGCTAAGAATATTTTGGGGTCATTTGGGAATAATTTTGTGGCTTCTTTATTAGGCTTGATTTCTAGAACTGTGTTTATCTATACATTGGGAGCGGATTACTTGGGACTATCTGGGCTCTTAAGTAATGTTTTAGGATTTTTGGCGATTGGTGAATTGGGGATTGCAACTGCAATTGGGTTCAGTCTTTATAAGCCCTTAGCTGAGAAAGATTATAAGTCCATCAGTACATTAATGTCCGTCTATAGAAAAGCATATTCGGTTATAGGTGTTATTGTGCTTTTAGCTGGAATTATTCTATTTCAATTCTTAGATTTTTTTGTTCCCGTAGAACAACAGCCAGACGGAACAACCTTTGCTTACTTTGCGTTTTTAATTAATACTGTTATTGGTTATTTTTTATCATATAAGACCACACTGATATCCTCAGATAACCAAGCGTTTAGACTGATTCCAATTAATGTATCAATAAATTGTGTTCAAACACTTTTGCAGATTATTGCATTGTTAATTTGGAAAAGTTATATTGTATATTTAACAATACAGATCGGATGCTCGATCGTTTTGATGGCCGCACAAAATTTATACATAACAAAAAAATATGATAAAGTTACTTTTTATTCAAAGGATAGACTGACAGGTGCTCAAAAACAGGAAATTCAAAAAAATATATCAGGATTGATTGTTGCAAAAATAGGAGACTATTTGGTTAATTCAACGGATAATCTTATTATTACAAAACTTGTAAGCTTAGTAGCCACAGGAATATATTCCAACTATCTTTTGATTCGGAATCTGATCAACGGATACATAAGTGCTTTGTTTGCAGGTGTCACTGCTGGAATAGGAAATATAGTGGCAGTGGAGAATGATGAAAAAAAATTAGATGTATTTAATACAATGTTTTTCATTGCCTTTTTTATTTATAGCATAGAAGCTACATGTTTTATGTGTTTATTTAATCCATTTATTGGTGAAATTTGGATTGGTGAAAAATACTTATTTAGAACAGGAACTGTAGCAATTATTGTAATAAATAATTATCTGACAGGATTACGAATGCCACTCATTACCATGAAGGGAGCAGCGGGGAAATATTTAGAAGATGCTTGGGTTCCATTTGCTTTTGCGATTATTAACTTGGTTGCATCTATCTTATTTGCTAAGCCGTTTGGGGTTTCAGGAGTTTTTCTGGGTACAATTGTTGGCAGTCTACTTACTGCTGATTGGTATAGGCCAATTGTAATCTATAGATCTGTATTTCATTGTCCTGTTAGAGCGTATTATAAACGATATGTATTATATGTTTGCTTAGGGATTATCTATATTGCACTGGCATATTGGACTTGCACCTGGATTTCTAGGGGAAATATCTACTTTAGATTTGTAGAAAAAGCGGTTGTTGCTATTGCTATTCCAAGTGGATTTAATTATATTTTGTTTCACCATACCAATGAATTTAATTCTGTAATGAAGCTTATGAAACGTATTGGAAAAAGACCGTTGGGCAAAATTAAAGACTTTTTAAAACGGAGAAATTATGAATAAAAAAGTTAGCATTATTATTCCATGCTTTAATGGAGAACGTTTTATTGATAGATGTTTACATTCTATTGAAATTCAAAATTATCCACATATTGAAGTGGTTGTGGTAAATGATGGATCGATAGATCAAAGTGAATCCAAGATATTGGAATGGAAAGAAGTACTGGAAAATAAAAAGATTTCATTAATATATATTAAACAAAAAAATCAAGGGATTGGAAGCGCAATAAATACCGGCCTGAAATATATTTCTGGAGAGTATTTATTATTATTGGACATCGATGACGAGTATTTGCAAGGTGCATTGTTAGAGCGAGTACAGTTTTTAGAAAGTCATAGGGAAATGGATGTAGTGCGTTCGAATGGGTGGTATGTAAGAAAAAATGGAAAAAGCCTGTTTATTTATGATGAATGTGAGAAAAATATTCAGGATGTTTTTACGGCATTATTGGAAGGGAAGACAAATAATTGGGCTGGAAGTTATATGGTTAGAGTGTCTTCCTTGTTTAAATTTTATCCTGAAAGAGAAATTTATCAATCAAAATATGGACAAAATTTACAACTGTTATTGCCATTGCTTTACAATAAAAAATGTGGATTTATTGATAAACCACATATGAATTATAACCAGCAAGAAAATTCATTAACCAAAACTAATGTTGAAAAGAGTAAAAAGAAAAAGAGTTTAGATAATGCGAATGGTTTTCGTGATATTAGAGAACATATGGTTCAGATTATTATTCATGATGAAAGGGAACGAGAATATTATCTAGATATTATACAAAATTTTTACTGGAGAAGTGTCATGCAGATTGCAGGGGTGTATAATGATGACATTTTGATGAAAGAAGCTTTTTTGAAATTAAAAATAAATAAAAATGTACAATTGGATGACTATATTATATATTGTCGTTTGACACATCCTGAACTTGTTTTATTATTACGTTTGTTTAGAAAAATAAAATCTAAATTAGGAAATTTGTGAAGGCAGATCATGCAAAGGGCTATGATGATTATATATATGGCCGTGAGACTATGTGATGCTTATGTCAAAAAAAGTGCAAAAGAATTACAGTATGATTACAACAGGCTTTGTTGAACAGGAAGGTGAAGATTATGCCTAAATTCGCAGATAAAAGTCAATGCACAGGTTGCACTGCCTGTGTAAGCATTTGTCCACGGAACTGTATTCAGATGAAAAAAGATAATGCAGGATTTGAGTTTCCGGTAATTATGGAGCGGTCTGCGTGTATTGCTTGTGGGGCTTGTGAAAGAGTATGTCCCGTGTTAATGAAGAAAAAAGATGATGAAAACCTATCAACGTCTGCATATGCGGCATTCTCTAACAATAATGCACTTCGACTGGAGAGTTCCTCCGGTGGAATTTTCTCTGAGTTAGCAGCTACCATTTTACAGCGAGGCGGAGTGATCTATGGTGCAAGCTATGATGACGAAGGCGTAGTCAGACATATTGAGATCAAAGAGCAAACAGAACTCGGCAAACTACAAGGAGCGAAATATTCGCAAAGTATTTTAGGAGACTGCTTTTTAAGCATAAAAAAACAACTGGATTCCGGACGAATAGTGTTGTTTTCAGGTACACCTTGTCAGGTAGCCGGATTGAAAGCTTTTTTAAAACGAGATTATGAGAATTTGGTCTGCATAGATTTTGTATGTCATGGAGTGCCGTCTCCGATGGTATGGGAAAAATATGTAAAGTATCGATCTCTAACGGATAATAGTGATTCATTTCCACAGCATATAAATTTGCGAAATAAGGAAAGTGGTTGGAGTCATTACGCATACTCGGTTGAATTTGCTTATGCAGACAAGAAACGCTATTTATGTAAAAATGGTGATGATCCCTTCATGCAATTATTTGTAAAAGATTGTATTTTGCGGGAATCTTGTAGTAGCTGTCATTTTAAAGGATATCATCGTGTTAGTGATATAACATTAGGCGATTTCTGGGGAATATGGAATATTAATCCCAAAATGGACGATAATAAAGGAACATCTCTTATATTAACGCATACTGCAAAAGGCGAAAAAATGATGAACGCAGTTTCTGAAAACATAAAATGTGAACAAGTTTATTTGGAACAGGCGGCAAGAGAAAATCCATCGTTATTGAGATCATCAGTTCATAAACAAAATAGAGATATTGTTTTAAAAACTATTGAAAGCGAAAATTTTCAGGAAATATTGCCATTACTTCAAGTAAAACAACCACAAAGGCGAAGTAAGAAGGAAATAATTAAGCGTGTACTCAAAAAGCTGTGTGGGTTAGGATGAGTCACGATAACGGAGGACATTATCAATGAAATGGCTACGGCAGCACAAATGGACGCTCATTATCAGCGTACTTCTATTCCTCGGAATCACAAACTGCCAAAACCTCGACCAATCAAAACACTCCCTAAGCTACTCTTCCTATCAGATCCCCTCCGACAAAATCGATACCCCAATCCGGATTTTGCAGCTGACGGATCTGCACAACAGCGAGTTTGGAGAAGACAATCAGGAGCTGATTGACCGGATAGCAAGTCAGTCTCCCGATCTGATCCTGCTCACGGGGGATCTGTTAAATTCCGGAGAGCCTGTCACAGAGATTGCTACCAATTTGATTTCTTCTCTATGCGAGATTGCTCCCGTCTATCTGTCCTTGGGAAATCATGAGATAGAATACCAGGACAATTTTGGCACAGACGTCACACAATTGTATCAGGCCGCCGGTGCAATCGTTCTGGAGCACCAATACCGGGATATCACCGTAAAAGGCCAGTCTCTTCGCATTGGCGGCATTTACGGTTACTGCCTGCCGGACAAATACCTGGAAACGGAGGAAGCTGATCTTAGCGAATGCATGTTTTTATGGGATTTTGAGAATACCGACCGTTACAAGATCCTGCTTAGTCATCTTCCGATTGCCTGGCTGAAAAATGATGCCCTGGAGGAATGGAACATGGACTGCGTGTTTTCTGGTCATCTTCACGGAGGGCAGGTCATTTTGCCTGGAATCGGCGGCGTATATGCGCCGGATATGGGCTGGTTTCCGGGACGGCTGAAGGGTGTTTTTGATTCAAAGGATGGAAAACGGCATCTGGTTCTGTCTGCGGGGCTTGGAAATACGGAGGTGATTCCGCGGTTCAACAATATTCCGGAGATTGTCTGCGTGGATCTTGTACCGGAAGGAGGATGGTGAAAAAACTTGCACATGGATTAGGGCTGCGAATGTTACGGTTCGCTGGGAACCAGTGAACCGTAACTTAATCTGGGCATATTGTTTCACAGGATCGGCTGGCAGCTTGACATGTCGCCGGTCCTGTATTATAATAACGATGTTCACGAAAATGAAAGGATAGATGTACATGAACAAACAAGAATCTGATATTTTGAACGTGATCCTGCAATACCACTGCCGGAACCAGCGTGCGCTGGCGGAGCGGTGTGGGTTTTCACTGGGAATGGTAAACCGTTCGGTGAAAGCGCTGCAGGGGCAGGGTTTTTTAACAACAGATATGGAGCTGACGGAAAAAGCCAGGCTTGAGATGGCAAAGCATCGCCCGAAAAACGCGGTGATTCTGGCTGCCGGATATGGAATGCGGATGGTGCCGATTAATATGGAAACGCCGAAAGGACTTTTGGAAGTAGAGGGGGAACCGCTGATCGAGCGGCTGATCCGTCAGCTTCATGCGGTAAAGGTGAAGGAAATTTATGTTGTCGTTGGTTTTAAAAAGGAACAGTACGATTATCTGGTTGACCGGTATGGCGTGAAGCTGGTTGTCAATATGGAGTATGCAGAGAAAAACAACCTGCATTCCCTGGCAAAGGTATTGCCGCAGCTTGGTGAAACGTATCTTATGCCGTGCGACCTCTGGTGCCGGGAAAATCCGTTTTCGGAGTATGAGTGGTATTCCTGGTATCTGGTGAGCGATGCAAAAGATCCAGACAGTACGGTTCGTGTGAGCCGGAAGTGGGAGCTTGTGCCCTCAGGCGGGGAAAAAGAAGGAAATCATATGATCGGCATCAGCTATCTGACGGATTCTGTGGCACAGTCGATGGCGCGGCGAATCGAAACGATGGTACAGGATCGCCGGTATGACCATGTTTTCTGGGAGGATGCCCTTTTTGCGGAAAACGGAATGCCGGTGCAGGCAAAGCTTGTCCCGGAAGGAGCTGTGGTGGAGATCAATACCTACGAGCAGCTGCGGGAACTGGATGAAAATTCGGATCAGCTGAAGTCGGATGCGATGGCAGAAATTGAACGGGTGCTTTCGGTTTCCGGTGAGGAGATTACGGGAATTGAGGTCCTGAAAAAGGGAATGACAAACCGTTCGTTTTTATTCCGCTGTCGCGGCGGGCGGTATATTATGAGAATTCCGGGGGAAGGCACGAGTCTTCTGATCAACCGCAGGCAGGAGGCGGCGGTATATCGGACACTGGACGGAAAGGGCATCTGCGATGAAATCGTGTCGATCAATCCGGAAAACGGCTATAAGATTACGAAATACCTGGAGGGTGCGCGTGTCTGCGATCCGGAAAACCCTGAGGATGTGCAGGCCTGTATGAAAAAGCTCCGTTCCTTCCATGAGGAGCATCTGAGCGTGGAGCATACGTTTTCGCTGTTTGACCAGATCGCATACTATGAAAGTCTGTGGGAGGGAGAACCGTCTGTTTATCGGGATTACAGCACGACGAAAGCGCATGTGCTGGAGCTTGAGGCTTATCTGGAAGCGCAGCCGAAGGTGTGGACGCTGACGCATATTGATGCGGTGCCGGACAATTTTCTGTTTGTGGAGAAAAACGGCGGAACGGAAATTCGTCTGATTGACTGGGAATATGCGGGCATGCAGGATGCACATGTGGATCTGGCGATGTTCTGCATTTACGCCATGTATGACCGTCCGCAGGTGGATGCGCTGATCGACAGTTATTTTACGGAAGGCTGTCCGCAGGAGGTGCGCACGAAAATTTATGCATACATTGCGGTGTGCGGGCTTTTATGGAGCAACTGGTGTGAGTACAAGAGCCGGTTAGGCGTGGAGTTTGGCGAGTATTCGCTGAAACAGTACCGATATGCTAAGGATTACTATAAACTTGTTAAGCAGGAGCTTGCCAAAAGCAAAGGTCAGGAAGAATAAGAGGGTGGAAGAATGAAAGCGATGGATGTGGGGCAGAGACCGGGAAGTGAAATTCAGCAGAAAAATCATGTAGAACGTGCAATTATCATGGCGGCGGGAACGGGAACGCGGATGCGGCCGGTAACGCTTACTACGCCGAAACCGCTGATCCGTGTGAAGGGTGTCCGCATGATTGATACGGTGATTCAGGCGCTGCATGAAAATGGAATTTATGAGATTTATGTAGTAGTGGGATATCGGAAAGAGCAGTTTGCGTGCCTTACCGCAGAATATAAAGGTGTGACACTGATCGAAAATCCATACTGGGATTCCTGCAATAATATTGCATCGCTCTATGTGGCGCGGGAACAGTTGGAAAATGCAATGATTCTGGATGGGGATCAGATTATATACAAAAAAGAAATTCTTGCACCGGAATTTACGCATTCTGGCTACAATGCTGTCTGGACGGACGAAAAGACGGATGAATGGCTGATGCAGGTGAAGGATGGAATCGTGTGTTCCTGTAGCCGGACCGGCGGTAAGGGCGGCTGGCAGCTCTTCAGTGTATCACGTTGGAACCGGGAGGACGGAAAGCGGCTGAAACGCCACCTGGAACTGGAATTTGAAAAAAAACAGAACCGCCAGATTTACTGGGATGATGTGGCGATGTTCTGTCATTTTGAAGAATATGAGCTTGGCATTTATCCTATGCAGGAAGGCGATCTGATTGAGATTGATGATTTCTCGGAACTCTGCGATCTGGATCCGTCTTACTGCGGATATGAGGCACAGGGGCAGGAAAAATCAGAAGAAAAATAAGCTGGATCGGGCAGTATAGCAGAAAGGAACAGAAAACATGAATACAGTTGATGAAAACAGAGTGGCGAAAAAGAAACAGAGCGGAAAAATACGGAAAAAAGGTCAGATTGACTGGATGATCACGCTGCTGCCGCTGGGACTGATTGCAGCGCTCAGCATTTTGTTTTTCCTCCTGCCGGAACAGTCCAACACAGTTCTTGCGAAGGTACGCTTCTTCTTGGGAGATACCTTTGGAGTCTATTATCTTGCAATTGGCCTTGGCGTTTTTCTGCTCTCTTTGTATCTGGCATTTTCAAAATATGGCGATATTGTGTTAGGAGAGCAGGATGAGAAACCGAAATATTCTTTTTTTGCCTGGGGATCCATGATGTTTACGTGCGGCCTTGCGGCAGACATTCTGTTTTATTCTTTTGCAGAATGGGTGATGTATGCTGCTGATCCGCAGATTGAAAAGATGGGCGGAATCCAGGAGTGGGCGGGCGTGTACCCGCTGTTTCACTGGAGTCTGATTCCGTGGGGCTTTTATCTCGTTCTCGCTGCCGCATTTGGGTTTATGCTGCACGTGCGGAAACGGAACCGGCAGCGGTATTCAGAAGCCTGCCGTCCGATTATGGGAAAACAGACGGACGGCATCGGCGGACGGCTGATTGATCTGCTGGCGGTATTTGCACTCCTTGCAGGAACGGCAACGACATTCAGCGTGGCAACGCCGCTGATGGCAAGTGCAATCAATGCATTGTTTCATATCAATCTGGACCGGAACGCAGTGACAATTGTGATTCTGCTGATTACGTGTTTTGTGTACACGTATTCGCTGCTTCACGGCTTCCGCGGAATCGGTTTTCTGGCAAAGCTCTGCATCTATCTGTTTTTCGGGCTACTGGCGTACGTGCTGCTGTTCGGCGGACAGACGCGGTATATTATCGAGACGGGATTTTCATCGCTGGGACGGATGATTCAGTATTTCCCGACGTTGGCGACCGATACCGATCCGCTGCGCGAGACGCATTTTCCGCAGAACTGGACTATTTATTACTGGGCATACTGGATGGTATGGTGCGTGGCGGCGCCATTTTTTATCGGAAGTATTTCCCGGGGAAGAACGGTGCGGCAGACAATCCTTGGCGGATATGGATTCGGCGTTGGCTCCACGATTTTAAGCTTTATCATCCTGGGAAATGAATCGATGGGGATGCAGATGGCGGGAAAAGCGGATTTTATCGCGCGGTATGCCAAAGACGGTGATCTCTATGGAATGATTATCGCCATGATCCAGAAGATCCCGTGTGCATCGCTGGTTCTTGTCGTTCTGCTGCTCACGATGATTGCCTTTTATGCGACCTCGTTTGATTCGATTGCGCTGACGGTTTCCTGCTACAGCTACCGCCGTCTGGAAGAGGGACAGCAGCCATCGAAAGCGATTCAGCTTATGTGGTGCCTTCTGCTGATTCTGCTTCCGATTGCACTGGTCTTTTCCGAAAGCTCTATGAGCAATCTGCAGTCGGTCAGTATCGTGGCAGCGTTTCCGATCGGAATGGTAATTCTTCTGATTGTGGCGGGATTCCTAAAGGATGCCGGAGCATATCTGAAAGAAATAAAGAAGAAATGATTTTTTATGCAGCATGAAAATAGAGCCGGATTTCTATTTGGCGGAAATCCGGCTGTGTGCATTTCAGACAGTGTAGGTCTATACAAACAGTGTACACCCCTGTCGCTTGAACTGTTCGATCTTTTCGTCAATGAGCTCCGGCGTTACACCGAGATGCTCGGCAAGACACTGCTTGCAGAAAAACTGTTCTGCGCCGCGGTTGATAAATTTACGGTGGGCGCCGATCTCGTTATGTGTGAGTTCTTTGCCGCACTGCATACAGCGTGCCATCAGAGTTTTATGACCTTTGCACGGTATACTTTTGATGCAAATGGCTCGAGCTCTGTGACAAGGGATGCATTGTTTGCACACAGGTTCTCGCAGGTCCAGACCTCAGTAAGTTCCAGAGTACGGCCAGTGGAGAACGGAAGGCCGATCTCATCCAGATTCATGGCTGCACGTGATTTTTCATCACTGAGATTGAACATACCGATGGCGAGATCTCCGTCTGCGAGTGCCTTCACATAGATCAGAACCTTGTCATTCCATGCATGGTTTTTCACTTTATACGGCTGACGGCAGAGCGGATCCTGGTTGATGCGGATCATTTCGTCATTCATGAGAATGCGGCGGGTTTCGTCGCTCATCTCGCGGATGTCGCAGCCGATCATCAGCGGGGAGCCAAGGAATGCCCACAGTGCATAGTGTGTCTGATACTGGACATCGCTGCAGCCGGCCAGTCCAACATTTCCTTTTCCATGCATGCCGACGATCAGCATGTCCATATCGTTGAAGCAGCCGACGCCGTTGTACGGATGCAGTTTTTCCTGCTGTGCCACGAGATCTTTGACAGAATCCCAGGTATCAAAGATGTCGCCGGTGGAACGCCACATGGAAGCGCCGGTTTCTTTGATCCACTCATGCGTTTCATCAGCACCCCAGGAGCAGGCAGAGAAGAGAATGTCGTGGCCGCAGTTCTCGAGTGCCAGTCCCATGCGGCGGTACAGATATTTTCCGTGCAGGATCGGGCTGTGGTAGCAGTAGTCGTATTTTAAGAAATCAACATCCCAGGATGCGAAAGTTTCCGCATCGACAAATTCGTGCTCATAGCTGCCAGGGTAGCCGGCACACGTCATGTTTCCGGCGCAGGAATACATACCGAATTTCAGCCCTTTGGAATGAACGTAATCGGCAACGGCTTTCATACCATGCGGAAATTTTTCCGGATCCGGCACAAGACGGCCATTTTCATCGCGTTCACGTAAGGACCAGCAGTCGTCGATGACAAGATATTCGTATCCTTTATCGCGCAGGCCGCTCTCGGCCATGACATCAGCAGTTTCAAAAATCATTTTTTCATTGATATTTTCTCCGAAGGTGTTCCAGGAATTCCAGCCCATCGGCGGTGTAAGTTTGATCATAGTATTGACCTCCCGTAAGTTTTGATGTACTTTGAGTATAGATGGATTTCCAGAGCAAAACCATGGAATTTTAAGACAAAAGCATGGATTTTTGCTTCATAAAGAATAAAATACGGGAAAAGGAAAGAATATGCTTGTATCAGAAATGAACGGGATCCGGCCTGTCGATGCCGGGCGGCAGGACTGCCATGATCTGCATTCCTGGGGGCCGGGTGTACGGCAGTGCTATATTATACATTATATTATAAGCGGAAAGGGAACGTTTACCTGCGGGAAAAAGACGTACACGCTTACCGCCGGACAGAGCTTTTTAATCTGTCCAGAGCAGGTGGTGCAGTACGCGCCGGATGAGAACGAGCCGTGGGAATATGTGTGGGTTGATTTTGTCGGGGAACAATGCCGGCAGATTCTGGCACGGTCGGTACTGAACCCACAGCAGCCGGCGGCGCCGCCTCTCCGTCAGGAAAGGCTTCTGCCGTATTTTGAGCGTCTCTGCCAGATGGAACTCTATCGCCGGAACAGCCAGGAGGCCGTCGGTGTGCTGCTTGCGCTTCTGGGCGTGTACCAGGATCTGGCGGAGCCGCAGCGGGAGGAGAGAAAGAAGGAGGATCCGCGGATTATGGAAGCGATGGCTCTGATTGCCGCAGGGTATCACAGGAGTGAGTTCTGCGCGGAGACAATTGCGCGGAAAATGGCGGTCAGCCGCACAACGCTGAACCGTCTGTTTCAGAAGAAAATCGGCTGGTCACCAGGACAGTATCTGCTGGAATATCGGCTGCAGCAGTCAGAAAAGCTGCTGCAGATGGGGATGACGGTCAAACAGACGGCGCTGTCGTGCGGATTTGAAGATCCCTTTTACTATTCCCGTGTGTTCCGGAAACACTATGGAATGCCGCCGTCGGATTACCGGCTGGAGTTTGCAGAAATTCAGTGAACGGCGGGCGTTACCGCTCGTCGGAGAGATAATTCCGCATAGAGCGCAGGGCGGACTTTTCCAGCCGGCTGACCTGCGCCTGCGAGATGCCGATTTCCCGGGCAACCTCCATCTGGGTCTGCCCCTCATAGAAACGCATGCGGATGATCTGGCGTTCGCGCTCATTGAGACGGGCGACCGCGTCCTGCAGGGCGAGGTTCTGCACCCAGTTTTCTTCTTTATTTTTCTTATCACTTAACTGATCCATGACATACAGGGTATCGCCGCCTTCCGTGTAGACGGGCTCATACAGACTCATTGGGCTTTGGATTGCATCGAGGGCATAGACGATATCCTCTTTTCCAATGCCGATTTCAGCGGCGATTTCCTCGATCGAAGGCTCTTTCTGGTTCTGCTTGAGATAAAGTTCGCGGGCGCAGATGGCGCGGTAGGCAGTATCCCTGAGGGAACGGCTGACGCGGATCGCATTGTTGTCACGCAGATACCGCCGGATTTCACCGATGATCATCGGCACGGCATAGGTGGAGAAACGGACGTTTAAGGTCGTGTCGAAGTTATCAATCGCCTTAATCAGGCCGATACAGCCGATCTGAAAGAGATCGTCGGCGTTTTCACTGCTGTTGGAGAAGCGCTTGATCACGCTTAAGACAAGGCGCAGATTGCCCTGAATGTAGCGTTCGCGGGCAGCAGCATCTCCTTCGCGGGCCTTTTTCAGCAGAGTCTCTTTTTCTTCGGCATTCAGTACGGGAAGGCGTGATGTATTGACTCCGCACAGTTCAACTTTATTGATCGCCATGGTATGCATCCTCCTGAAACATGGAACGTATGGTTACCGTTCGTTACTGTTATACGTTCATGATTGGCAGTTGGCGGGACGAATATACGAGAGCCCGGAAAATTTCATAAAGTTTTAGTCCTTGACAAAGCTTTTGGAAAATGATTTCCTGCTATTGTAGAAACGGCGGAAAGTGTGATAAGATAAGGGAAGTGTACGAAATGCGAGGTCTTGTTTTATGATGAGTGGAAAGGAACGAAGAGAAGAGATTCTTCAAAGAATAACAAACAGTAAGACGCCGGTCTCCGGTGCAGCGCTGGCGAAGAGCTGTGAAGTCAGCCGTCAGGTGATTGTCCAGGACATTGCCCTGATCCGCGCTGCCGGATACGATGTGATTGCGACAAACCGCGGCTACATCTGCAGCAGCCCGGTGAGAGAGACGCGGGTCTTTGAGGTGAATCACACGGATGAGCAGATGCAGGACGAGCTGAATACAATTGTGGATTTCGGCGGCGTTGTGCTGGATGTGATTGTGCGTCACGAGGTTTACGGAGAACTGCGGGCGGAACTTAATATCAGTTCACGAAATAAGGTGGCACTGTTTATGGAAGAAATCCGGCAGGGAAAATCACGGCCGCTGAAGAATATCACATCAGGGGAACATTTTCATACCGTATCGGCAGACTCTGCGCAGACCCTGGATCTGATTGAAGAGGAACTGCGAAAGAAAGACTACCTGGTGCGGACTGTGAAATAGGGGAAAAAGCCCTTATTTTCACAAAAAACTGTTATTCGAAAAAATTTTAAATTTTTTTCAAAAAGGTGTTGACTTTTCTCTTAGGATAGTGTAATATACATGATGTCAGCGGGAACGAGTGATAAACAAAGAGTTCTAAAGCGACAAAGAAATGTGCGTTTAGCTCAGCTGGATAGAGCGTTTGGCTACGGACCAAAAGGTCGGGGGTTCGAATCCTCTAACGCACGGACGGTAACCGTCCTGGTGAAAACCAGGGCGGTTTTTTCGTATGCAGAATGAAAAATAAAACAAGCGGCCTTTTGGTCAGCAGCCAGACGGCCGCACTTTTTGAAAAAATCATGGGGAAACAACTTGTACGCTCATTGACACAAGTGAGATACATCTCCTATAATAAAGCCAAATTTAAGATCTCGAAAGGGGACAAGTTATGGCTAAGTTAGTAATTGATGCGAACAGAAAGCTTTCAAAAATCAATAAGGAAATCCAGGGACAGTTTTCGGAGCATCTGGGAAGATGTATTTATGAAGGACTCTATGTAGGAGAAAATTCCGATATTCCGAACGTGAACGGAATGCGTACCGATGTTGTTGAAGCACTGAAAAATATCAAAGTTCCGGTACTGCGCTGGCCGGGCGGATGTTTTGCAGATGAATATCACTGGAAAGACGGTATCGGACCGAAAGAAAGCCGCAAAAAAATGATCAACACCAACTGGGGCGGTGTTGTCGAGGACAACAGCTTCGGTACCCACGAGTTTTTTGAACTCTGCCGTCAGATCGGATGTGAAACCTATATCAACGGAAATATGGGAAGCGGTACTGTACAGGAGATGTCGGAGTGGGTTGAATATATGACATTTGACGGGGTATCTCCGATGGCAGACCTTCGTGCGGAAAATGGCCACGAAAAGCCGTGGACCGTCGATTTCTTCGGCATCGGCAATGAGAACTGGGGCTGTGGCGGAAATATGAATCCGGAATTCTACGGAAATATGTACCGCAGATATCAGACCTTTGTGCGTGATTACGATGGAAACAAAAAGATCCGGAAGATTGCCTGCGGCGCCAATTCGGATGATTATGAGTGGACGCAGGAAGTGATGAAAGCATGCTTCCGCAGAATCTCCCCACAGCAGCATGGCATGATGGATGGCCTGTCGCTTCATTACTATACGGTGCCGGAAACCTGGGATCACAAGGGAAGTGCAACGGAGTTTGCGGAAAAAGACTGGTATAAGACCATGAAAAAGACGATGTACATGGAAGAGCTGATCCGCCGCCACAGCGCCATTATGGATCAGTATGACCCGGACAAAAAGGTCGGTATGATCGTGGATGAGTGGGGTACCTGGTATGATGTAGAGCCTGGAACAAATCCGGGATTTCTGTATCAGCAGAATACCATGCGTGACGCACTGGTCGCAGGGATCAACCTGAATCTTTTCAACAAACACAGCGACCGCGTCAAGATGGCAAATATCGCACAGATGGTCAATGTTCTGCAGTCGATGATCCTGACCGAGGGGGAAAAGATGGTCAAAACTCCGACGTATCATGTTTTCGATCTGTATCAGGTACATCAGGAAAATGATCTTCTGGCAAGCTCTCTGGAAACGGAGCAGGTTGGTCTGGAAGATGAATACATGGTTCCGAATCTGACGGAATCTGTTTCGGTAGATGCCAACGGTGTACTTCATATTACGATGACGAATGTGGATCTGGAGAAAGCATATCCGGTAGAGGCGGTACTTCTTGGAAAAGAAGCCGGCGAGATCAAAGCCGAGATCGTAACCGGCCATATGCAGGATAAAAACACCTTTGAAGCGCCGGAGACGGTTGGCGTTCAGGGCTTTGACGGTGTGCAGGCAACAAAAGAGGGAATTTCCTTTACCATTCCGGCGTGCAGTGTGCTTCATATCGCCGTAAAATAGGGAAACCATAAAAACCAGAAGATATCTGGGATGAAAAAAGATTCGGTTCCGGAGGAGTTTGATGGACGGAAATACCAGGATCTGTAAAAAATGCCTGCTTCGTGAGATGGACGAGGCAGGCTTTTTTCAGAATATGTATGATTATATTGCAAGAATTCCGGCGGACGATAAAACGCCGGAGGAGGAATACGAGCGGCGGCTTTCCCTCTGTAAGGAGTGTGAAAAGCTGCTGTCCGGCATGTGCCGCATGTGCGGCTGCTACGTGGAGATGCGGGCAGCGATTGCACTGCGGGACTGCCCGGGGAAAAAGTGGTAGCAAAAGAGAAACCCCGCACAGCGGATCCTGTGAAAACAACGGATCCCTGTGCGGGGTTTTGAGAATCAGCGAAGTCGGTAAGATCAGTTGGGACTTGTTTGCGTCTCCGTTGCGACTTTCGGATCCTTGAAATAGCGGGACAGCTTCGGCACGGAGATGAACAGCGTCAGAAATTCGGCGACCGGAATCGACAGCCACACACCGTTGGTGCCAAGCACGAGCGGCAGAAGCAGCGCGGAGAGAACGATAAAGACGAAGGTTCGCAAAAAAGAAATCAAAGCAGAGGTCTTTCCGTCTGACAGTGCCGTAAAAATGCCGGAGGCGACGATATTCGTACCGCAGAACAGGTAAGCGATGGAGAACAGATATCCGCCGTGGCGTGTCAGTTCAAAGCCGTACGTGCCTTTCTGCATGAAAACGGCGGAAATAACAGGAGAACCGAAGGCAGCCACAAGTGCGATGATCACAGAGCTTACCACAACGAAGCGGATACTGATGCGGTAAAGCCGGATCAGCCGCTGTTTGTTCCGGCTGCCGTAGTTGAAGCTGAACACAGGTGCAACGCCGATACTGTAGCCGAGGTACAGCGCAACAAAGAGAAACTGTCCGTACAGAATCGCCGTGATGGCGGCAACACCGATTTCGCCCTCAAATTTCAGCATCAGCATGTTGAAAAGGTAAGTGACAACGGCTGCAGAAAGATTGCTGACCATCTCGGAGGAACCGTTGAAGCAGCTTGTGGAGAGCAGGCCTTTGGAAAATTCCGGCCTGGTGAAACGAAGGCCTTTTCGGGCAAAGGTAAAGTATAAAATACCGGCAACGGCCGGGATACACTGGCCAAGGCCGGTGGCAAGGGCCGCTCCCGCAACACCAAGATGGAGCGGAACGACAAACAGATAGTCCAGAAGCATGTTGGTAATGCCGGCGGACACCGTAAGGGAAAGTCCGAGTCCCGGGCGCCCTGCCGTTACAAAGAAGGACTGGAACAGCGCCTGGAGAAGACAGACCGGGGCAAAGAAAAGGATCGTCCGCAGATAGGCGGTACCGTAATCCATCAGCACCGGCGTTGCACCGAGCAGACTGCAGATCTGACGGCAAAACAGGTTGCCGAGCACTGCGCCCAGAATACCGATGATCAGTGTGGTAAGGGTAAGGGCCGAAAAGTTACGGTTGGCTTCCTCCTGTTTTCCCTGTCCGATCTTTGCGGCGACAACGGCGCTGCCTCCGGTACCGAACATGATGCCGACGGCAAGAAGAATGCTGACGGCAGGATAGACGATATTGGCGGCGGAAAGCGCCATGCTGTCCACGTACTGTGCGATGAAAAAGCCATCCACAATACTGTAGAGAGACATAAAGATCATCATGATGATCGATGGAAACGCAAACTTCAGCAGAGAGCGGAAGTTGAAATCCTTGGCGAGTGACTGGCTCATAATCAAAAACCTCCTTTTTATGTGTGAAAAGCCTTTTTCAGACACGCTTTAGATGGGAAAGATTTCTTGTGAAAATTTGAATCGTTTGCTATTATAAAGGATAGGGTAACCCTATAGTCAAGTGCAAAAAAGGTGAAAAACAGGAAAAATTCCGAGAGCACATATTCAGGAAAAGGAGTCAGAAATGGGAAAACAGGAGTATTTAAGCGCGGGGCGATTTGCAGCGCTGGTAGGCACGACAAAGGAAACGCTCTTCCATTATGATGAGATTGGGCTGTTCGTACCAAAAAGAAGAGGGACAAACGGCTACCGGTATTATGCGATGGATCAGATGGAAACGTTTGATGTGATCGGAATGCTGCGGGAGCTGGGCATGCCGCTGGCAGAGATTCGAAATTATCTGGAACAGCGAAGTCCTGAAAAATTCGGAGTACTGCTGGAACAGGAGGAGAAGGTGGTGCGCGAAAAAATGCAGCGGCTCCGCGAGATGCAGCGCTGGATTGGGGAAAAGAAGCGGTTTCTGGCACAGGCATCGGCGGAATGCCGTGAGGCGTTTGAAAAAGATCCCTTCTGTCCTGTGGGGATCCATACCCTTCCATTGCAGTATCTTGTCACAAACCACAGCGAGTCAGCGGATAATCTGGCAGTCAATCAGAAAATCGGAGAGCTCTATGCTTACTGCGGGCAATACGGAAATCGAAGTTCGTATAATGTGGGGTTTGTTCAGAAACGGGAAACACTGGAAACGGGGAATTTTCTGGATTACCGTGATTTCTATCTGATTTTTGATCGTGTGCCGGCGAAAGTGCGATACACGGTTCGGCCGGAGGGAGAGTATCTTTGCTATTATTATAAAGGACCATGGCAGGGAATTGAAGCGGCGTACCGGAAGCTGTTCCGATATGCCACGGAACAGAAATTTTTGCTGGATGACCGCTTTTATGAGGAATATATGGTGGACGCGCTGACCAGTCAGGAAATGGAACAGTATATTACGAGAATCGCCGTAAAAATCCTAAGATAGACAGGTAGGAGGGGAAAAAACAAGATTTTCACAAACTTTTTTCATTCTCCTCTTGACCATGACGCAACGTCACCCATTATAATGAGGGTACAACAAGTTGAATTGACATAAAACTGAGACGATAAACACACCAAAAAGGAGAAAAAGCATGAAAGTATTAGTAACAGGCGGAGCCGGATTTATCGGCGGAAACTTCGTACATCACATGGTAAACAAATACCCGGATTATCAGATCGTAAACCTGGACCTGCTGACCTATGCGGGAAACCTGGAGACTCTGAAACCGGTTGAGGACAAACCGAACTACAAATTTGTAAAAGGTGATATCGCAGACGAAGCTTTCATCATGGATCTGTTTGAAAAAGAGAAATTTGACGTTGTTGTCAACTTCGCAGCAGAGAGCCATGTAGACCGTTCCATTGAGGATCCTGGCATCTTTGTTCAGACCAACGTAATGGGAACCCGTGTACTGCTGGATGCTTCCAGAAAATTCGGCGTAAAGAGATATCATCAGGTATCTACCGATGAAGTTTACGGAGACCTTCCGCTGGATCGCCCGGACCTGTTCTTTACAGAGAATACCCCGATCCACACCTCCAGCCCGTACTCTGCATCCAAAGCAAGCGCAGACCTGTTTGTACTGGCTTACCACAGAACCTTCGGTACCCCGGTTACCGTTTCCAGATGCTCCAACAACTACGGCCCGTATCACTTCCCGGAAAAGCTGATTCCGCTTATGATCAGCCGCGCACTGGCAGACGAAGAGCTTCCGGTATACGGAAACGGTGAGAATGTCAGAGACTGGCTGCACGTATCCGACCATTGTGAAGCAATCGACCTGATTATCCATAAAGGTAAAGTAGGCGAGGTTTACAACATTGGCGGACACAACGAGAGAACAAACCTTCAGGTAGTACAGACCATCCTGAAAGCTCTGGACAAACCGGAATCTCTGATCAAATACGTAAAAGACCGCCCGGGCCATGACAGAAGATATGCAATCGACCCGACCAAGATCGAGACTGAACTTGGATGGAAACCAAAATACAATTTCGATACCGGAATTGCACAGACAATCCAGTGGTATCTGGACAATGAAGACTGGTGGAAACACATCATCAGCGGTGAGTATCAGAACTACTTTGCTGAGATGTACAAAGACCGTCTGTAAGAGAGAAAAGTGAAATGCAAAGGCCGCAAAAAAGCGGCTTTTGCGAAGGAGTGGTGGATATGGATCAATATTATACCACTGGTGAATTTGCCCGGATGGCCCATGTGACCATTCGGACAATTCGCTATTACGACAAAAAAGGGCTGCTGAAGCCAAGCTTTATCAACGAGTCTGGTTATCGGATGTATTCGGATGAGGATTTTCTGAAGCTGCAGAAAATTTTATCGCTGAAATATCTCGGATTTTCCCTGAATGAGATCGGAAATATGACGATTCACGATACGAGTGCGGATATTCTGAAATCATTGAAAATGCAGATCGGACTTGTGCACAAGAAGATGGAAAATCTGGAGCAGATGGAAAAGGCGCTGCAGAATACGACACAGATTCTGGAGGAGACGAACCAGATCGACTGGACCGGCATTCTGAACCTGATTCATCTGACCGATATGGAAAAGATGCTGGTGGAGCAGTACAAAAACGGGGAAAACCTGAATATCCGTATTTCGCTGCACGAGCAGTATTCCCAAAATAAAAAGGGATGGTTCCCGTGGCTTCTGGAACAGATGGATTTTGACGGTGCGCGCCGGATTCTGGAGATTGGCTGCGGAAACGGACAGCTCTGGAAAAAAGCGGAGCCATCCGTGCTGAAAGGAAAGTATATCTGTCTGTCTGACCTGTCGGACGGCATGATCCGGGATGCGGCGGAAAATCTGGGAGAAGAAAAGGCATCCTGTTTTGATTTCCGGACACTGGACTGCCAGAAGCTTCCGTTTCCGGATGCGGAATACGACCGGATTATTGCAAATCATGTTTTGTTCTATGTCCAGAATCTGTCCCGCGGTCTGCAGGAAATCAGCCGTGTGCTTTCAGATGACGGCGTGTTCTACTGCAGTACGTATGGAAAAGGCCATATGAAAGAGATTACCGATCTGGTACAGGAGTTTGATCCGCAGATCAATCTTTCGGAGGTGGCGCTGTATACTATTTTTGGTCTGGATCACGGAGAAAAGCAGTTAAAGCCTTATTTTGGCAGCGTAGAGAAAAGAATCTACGAGGACAGTCTCTGGGTCGACCGGCCGGAGCCGCTTCTGGACTATATCCTTTCCTGCCATGGAAATCAGAATGAGTATCTGTATCCGAGACAGCGGGAATTCAAAGAATTTCTGGAAAAGAAAATTCAGAAACACGGCGGAATTGCGATCACAAAAGAGGCAGGGGTTTTCATCTGCAGAAAATAACGGGAGAGGCCGACATGAAAATGGAGGTCTCTTTTTTATCCCTCATTTTAGGCAAGTTTGACAAAAATGTTAAAAAATAAATACAGAGTATGTTTTTTGTATTGCCAGAGATCACAAAAGGATGTATACTAAAGTAGAATGTCTAAGTATGCGTGACTTGAAGAAAGAACACAAAAAGAGGGATAAGGTATGAAGGAATTATTTGATGTACACTGCCATATGGTCCCGGGGGTAGACGACGGTGCAGCTGACCTGGAAGAGTCGCTGGCGATGCTGAAAATGCAGCACGAGGACGGGGTCAGGAAGATTATCATCACACCGCATTATCGGCGGCGGATGTTTGAAACACCGGCAAAAAAGGTACATGAGCAGTTTCTGAAACTGCAGGAAGCGGCAAAAAAGGAATATCCGGATATGTCGCTTTATCTCGGGTGTGAACTTCACTCGAACATGGATCTTCAGGATATCCTGGAAAAACGGAAATATGTGACCATGGCCGGTTCATCCTATGTTCTGTTGGAATTTTCCGAGGGAGATTCCGCACAGCATATCCGTGAGAGAGTCTACAATGTACTGTCCTGCGGTTACGAACCGATTATCGCGCATGTGGAGCGCTATCAGGCAACGGTAAAGAGCGTCGGATTTTCCAGCGATCTGGTGGATATGGGCGCAAGACTGCAGGTGAATGTGGAAAGTATACTTGGAAAGTATACGTGGGGGGCAAAACGCTACTGCAGAAAACTGATGAAGGAAGATCTGCTCGGTTTTGTCGGCAGCGATTCCCACAACACAAAAACACGTATTCCCAACATAGGAGCAGGCGCTGCCTATGTTTCAAAAAAAATGGGAGAGGCATATGCCGAAAGGATTTTCCACGATAATCCGATGGAAATCTTAAGGGATGCCGGAGAAATCTAAAAAAAGTCAGGAGAAGAAGATGGAAACGAATCAACAGAATCAGGATGAAATTGAAATCGATTTACTGGAACTGCTTCGTGTGCTCTGGAGCAAAATTGGCTATGTGATTTTAGCTGCATTGGCACTTGGCCTTCTGATGGTACTGGTCAGCAAAGTATTTATGAAGCCGCAGTATGAATCGACGACAAAAATGTATGTACTGTCAAAACAGGACAGCAGCAGTACTGTAACAAGTGGAGATCTGCAGGCAAGTTCTCTTTTAACCAAAGACTATGCGGAGCTGATTCAGAGCCGTCAGGTTGTTGAAACCGTTATTGCACAGTTAAATCTGGATCTTACCTATGAGGAGTTTTTGAACAAAATTACTGTTACTACACAGAACGATACGCGTATCCTTTCGATTACAGTAAAAGACGAAGATCCGTATGTAGCAAGCCAGATGGCGGATGCAATCCGTGTAGCAGCATCAGATCATATTCAGAACGTTATGAACACAGAAGCTGTAAATGTGGTAGATGAGGCGAATATTCCAGATGAGCCGGTAAGCCCAAGTATTAAGAAAAACGGGCTGATCGGTGCAATAGCAGGGGCATTTATCGCGATTGTCATCATCATTATTGTTTATCTGACAAATGACACCATCCAGACCTCCGAAGATGTAGAACGTTATCTGGGTGTCAGTACACTCGGCATAATTCCTCTTGCAGAAGGACAGAAAAAGAGCAAGAAGAAAAACAAAAACGGCCGTGGAAGAAAGAAATAAGGGAGGATACGGAACGTGAATCAGGTAGTAGTAAAACAGGAAAAATCAGGCTATCAGATTGTGGAAGCCTACAAATCTCTTCGGACCAACCTTCAGTTCTGCGGAGAAGATAAGAAAGTAATCGCGGTTACAAGCTGTACACCAAATGAGGGAAAGAGCAGTGTTTCTATGCAGCTCGGCATTTCTCTTGCAGAGAGCGGAAAAAGAGTGATTTTGATCGATGCCGATCTTCGGAAATCGGTTCTTCTTGGAAGAACGAAAACACAGAAATCTGTTCGCGGACTGGCACACTTCCTGTCCGGTCAGGCAACTCTGGAGGATGTCATCTGTTCTACCAATGTAAAGAACTTTTACATGATTTATTCCGGCCCGTTTCCGCCGAATCCGGCAGAGCTTCTGGGGGGAAAGAACTTCCGAAGTCTTTTAAATGCACTTCGTAAAGTTTACGATTATGTGATTGTGGATACTCCTCCGCTTGGAAGCGTTATCGACAGTGCAATCGTTGCAGAAATCTGTGATGGTTCAATCATGGTCATTGAGTCCGGTGTGATCAGCTATCGTTTTGCACAGGAAGTAAAGAGCCAGCTCGAGAGAAGTAACTGCCCGCTGCTTGGCGTTGTCCTGAACAAGGTGGATATGCAGAAACAGGCGTATGGTAAATACGGAAAATACGGTCAGTACAAATATGGAGATTACGGCCAGGAGGAGGACGATTAACTGCCATGAAAAAAGGGATTGTTGCAGGTTTGATTGTCCTGTGCGTGGCGCTAGGAGCCGGTACAGCAGCTGTCGTAGTGACGGACGACCGAAAAGGCCCGGAAATCGAGCTTCCAGCTGATGGGGATGTAACGTATGAGGAAGGCAGTGATACAGCGCCTTTGCTGGAAGGCGTTACTGCAACGGATGAGAAAGACGGAGATGTGACAGATTCGCTGGTGATTGAAAACATTTTCCCGAACGATGACCATACCAGTGCATCGGTTGTCTATGCGGCAAAGGACAGTCACAATAATGTATCAAAAGCAACACGCCGCGTGAATTATAAAGCTGCAGCGGAAGATACCCCGGCGGAAAATGAGGCTACGCAGGAAACGGATAACAGTGGGGCGGCAGATGAGTCTGCACCGGCAACAGAGGAGCCGCAGCAGAATGACACAGAGGGCACAAAAAATGAGACAGATGCGCAGATGGAAATCGAAGCACTGCCGGCGGAAAGCCCAAAACTGTACCTGAATACGTATGAAGTAACAGTGGAAGCCGGAAACGATCTGGACAAAACCAGCTATATCAAAGAGATGACCGATGATGCAGACAGCCAGGAGTCACTCTTTAACCAGATTGAGATCGACGGCGATGTGGATACTGCAGTGCCGGGAGATTACACGCTGACGTATCATGTGACGGACAGCGATGGAAACAGATCAAATGCAGCGGTGCTTACCGTACACGTTCAGTAAGAATAGAAGAACTGCTCTGATGGGGATGCCCGATCGGGGCAGTTCTTTTTTCAAGTTTTTACGGCGCGAGTAAAATTTGACAGCCCAAAATGAGTATGGTAGAGTGAGAAAGAAAGACGGCAGAAGGGGGCAGAGGAGATGCTTCGAATCTGGCAGAAAACAGAAAAACAGAAGCTGGAGCCGGTAGGAATGGGAACGGCGTTCCCATTTTTAAAGGAAAAGAACCATGTAGTTTCTATCATCGGCGGCGGCGGAAAAACGACGCTGCTGTACGAGATGGCAGGCTTTTGTGTAAAAAACGATCAGAAGGTACTGGTGACAACTTCGACGCACATTTACCGTCCGCCGAAGGAATGGCATGACCAGAGTCTGGAAGCGGTCGAAAGAAAATTTCGCACAGGCCGCGCAGCGATTATCGGGAGTGCCTGCCGGGATACGGAAAAGCTTTCCATGCCGGAAACGGAACTATTTGAAGCGGCACGCAAAAAGGCCGATCTGACGCTGATCGAGGCGGACGGCGCGAGGCACCTGCCGTGCAAGGCACCGGCGGAACATGAACCGGCGCTGCTTTCCTCTTCAGATCTTGTGATTGGTGTGACAGGTCTTTCGGCACTGGGACAGCCGCTTGGCAAGGGCTGCTTTCGGGCAGAACGGGCGGCGGAACTGCTTGGCTGTACGATGGAACACCATATCACGGAAGAAGATCTGGCACGGCTGATCGCATCGGAACAGGGACAGCAGAAGGATTTGAAAGGCAGAACGTTTTATGCGGTACTGCACCAGTATGAGGAAAAAGAACACCGGGCGGCCGCAGAGAAACTTGTGGAGCTGCTGCGCAGGCAGGGGATCGAGCATGTTCTGGTTACGTGCGCGACAGGAAACAGAAGACAAAGCGGTGAGAACACGAATCCCTGGTATGGGAGAGCAGAGCTTCCCGTGCGTGAAGCGGAAGAAGAGTGGGAACCCGGAGAATAAAACGGAAATAGAACGGAGGAGACAGATGGCGGAATTTACCCATTTTAAGAAAGACGGCAGCGCCGTCATGGTCGATGTCCATGAGAAGCCGGACACGTACCGGGCAGCATCGGCGACGGGAACCATACAGGTAAGCCCGGAGGTATTTGCAGCCGTGCGGGACCATACGGCGAAAAAAGGCGATGTGCTCGGCGTTGCACGGCTGGCAGGCATCATGGGGGCGAAGAAGAATGCGGAGTTGATTCCGCTGTGCCACATTGTGCCGCTGACGAACTGCGAAGTGACATTTACCACGGACGAGAATACAAATTCTATTACGGCCGTGTGCACCACATCCTGTGTCGGAAAGACCGGCGTGGAGATGGAGGCGCTGACTGGTGTTTCCACAGCGCTGCTCACGATCTACGATATGTGCAAGGCGATGGACCGCGGCATGGTGATTCGTGATATCCACATTCTGGAAAAGGACGGCGGAAAGAGCGGTCATTATATCTATCAGAAAGAGGAAAAATAAAGCATGGCAGAAAAGAAAGATTTCCCGGTTTTCCGGGTGGGAATTGTAACGTTAAGTGACAAAGGCTATCAGGGCGAGCGCGAGGATAAGAGCGGCCCAAAGATCAAAGAGCTGCTTCCGGCGGAGCAGTATGAGGTCGTTTCGATGCGCCTTCTGCCGGATGAGCGGGCGATGATCGAAGAGGAGCTGATCCGTCTTTCCGATCTGGAGCGGTGTGATCTCGTTCTGACGACGGGCGGCACGGGATTTTCCCTGCGGGATGTGACCCCGGAAGCAACGCTGGCGGTTTCAAACCGTGTGGCACCCGGTATTGCGGAGGCGATCCGCGCGGGCAGCATGGCGATCACAAAACGGGCGATGCTGAGCCGGGCAGTGAGTGCAATCCGTCATCGGACGCTGATTATCAATCTGCCGGGAAGCCCGAAGGCGGTGGAAGAGAGTCTTGGATTTGTACTTGATACCCTGCCGCATGCGCTGGGACTTCTGCGCGGAACGGACGGAGAGTGCGGAAGAAGCTGAAAAAAGAGGGAACAGGTAACGATGGAAGAAGAAAAAATTATTTTCTGTAAGAGCGGCGGCTGTACGGCAAAGCTCGGGGCAGGCGTGCTCGAACATATTCTGGAGAAGCTGCCGAAAGGGGAAAAGGATCCGAATCTGCTGGTGGGCTATGACAGCAAAGACGATGCATCCGTCTACCGGCTGACGGACGACCTTGCGATGGTCCAGACGCTGGATTTCTTTCCGCCGGTGGTGGAGGATCCGTACACGTTTGGAAAAATTGCGGCGGCGAATGCCTTAAGCGACATCTATGCGATGGGCGGAGAGGTGCGGACAGCCCTGAATATCGTCTGCTTTCCGGAACAGATGGATCTGAATGTCCTCGGAGAAATCATGCGCGGCGGCGCGGAAAAGGTGCAGGAGGCGGGCGGATCGCTCTCCGGCGGTCATTCGATTGCGGATGACAGTGTAAAATACGGCCTTTCTGTCACGGGAACCGTGCATCCGGACCGGATCTGGCAGAACAATACGGGCCGCGTGGGTGATCTGCTCATTCTGACGAAACCGCTCGGAACCGGCATTCTCTGTGCGGCGCACCGCGTCGGGGAGGAAAACCCGGGTGGATTTCAAAAGGCAGTGGAATCGATGATGACGCTGAATAAGTACGCCTCGGAGACGGCACGGAAGTATAACATTCATGCCTGTACCGATGTAACGGGCTTTAGTTTCCTAGGACATCTGCATGAGATGATGGAGTCGGGCGTGTCCTGCCATATCTGGGCGGATCAGATTCCGGTGTTCCCGGGGGCTGTGGAAGCGGCGGAGGAGTTTCTGATCACTGCGGCAGGCCAGCGGAACCGGAATCATCTGGAGCAGCATGTGACCTTTAAGGATATACCGTTCGGCATGCAGGAGGTGCTGTTTGACCCGCAGACATCGGGAGGGCTTCTGATGGCCGTGGATGCCGTGGATGCAGAAAAAATGCAGAGAAAACTGCTGGAGCAGGGGATTCCGGCAGCAATCGTTGGAAAAATCACAGAGCCGGCAGGAACCGAAATTTATGTGACACAGAGCAGGAAATGGTAAGGCAGGGAGGATGAAAAATGGCAGAGATGGAGAAAAAGACAGTAAACGCAATGGGTGATGTGTGCCCGGTACCGCTGGTAAAGGCAAAAAATGCGATTGCAGAACTTGCGGGAAGCGGAAAAGTGGAGGTTCTGGTGGATAATGAAATCGCCGTGCAGAACCTGGAAAAAATGGCGCAGCAGAAAGGATATGGCTTTCTGGTAAAAGAGAAGAAAGAAAAAGAGTATCATGTGGAGTTCACCGTATCGGAAACAGAGCCGGCTGAAACAGAAGAGAAAACCGTATGCCTCGTACCGGCGGCAAAGAAAACAAAACTCGTCGTTCTTTCTGCAGACCATATGGGCGAAGGAGCCGAGGAGCTGGGTAAAATTCTGATGAAGAGCTTCCTTTATGCACTGACCCAGCAGGATGAGCTGCCGGATACGATTCTGTTCTACAACGGCGGTGCAAAGTTGACCTGCGAGGGTTCCGAGTCCCTGGAGGATCTGAAAGATCTGGCAGCGCGCGGCGTTGAAATTCTGACCTGTGGAACATGCCTGAACTTCTACGGCATCACCGAAAAGCTGCAGGTCGGCAGTGTGACCAACATGTATGACATCGTGGAGCGCATGAGCAGCGCAGACCGCGTGATTAAGCCATGATTTACCTCGATTCGGCGGCAACGTCGCTGTGGCATCCAAAAGAAGCAGAGGAGCGTATGATCCAGGCACTGCACGGCTGTGGAAATGCAGGCCGCGGTGCACACGATGCGACACTGGATGCGGGCCGCATCGTCTTTGAGACGAGAATGCGGCTGGCAGAGTTGTTTCACGCGGAGAGTCCGGAGCGGATTGCATTTACGTGCAACGATACGGAGGCACTGAACACGGCAATTTTCGGACTCTTCGGGCCGGGGGATCATGTGATCACGACAGTCTGCGAGCATAATTCCGTTCTGCGCCCGCTGTATGCACTGGAAAAACAGGGACTGGAGCTTTCCGTGATTCCGGCGGATGTATCTGGAAGGATCGATTACGATCAGATGGAAGCGGCAGTGCGGAAAAACACGAAAGCGTTTGTCGTTACGCATGCCTCCAACCTGACCGGAAATATCACGGATCTTGCGCGGGTGTGCGAAATTGCGGAACACCATTCCCTGCTTCTGATCGTCGATGCGGCGCAGACAGCGGGGATTCTGCCGATCAATGTACAGAAAAGCGGGATCGACGTGCTCTGTTTTTCCGGCCACAAGGGACTATTAGGGCCGCAGGGAACCGGCGGAATCTACGTCCGTCCCGAACTTTCGATCCGGCCGCTCAAAATGGGCGGAAGCGGAATCCGAAGCTATGAAAAAGAACAGCCTGCGGCGATGCCGGAGCACCTGGAAGCTGGAACTTTAAATGTCCACGGAATTGCGGGACTTCTGGGAGCGCTGGAATATCTGGAGAAGACGGGGATTGAAATGATTTACAAAAGAGAGAGGGAGCTGATGCACCTCTTTCTGGAGGAAATTCAGGGAATCCCGGGACTTACTTTATATGGAACAGACGATCTGCAGCAGCGGGTACCAACGGTGGCATTAAACATCGGCTCCTGTGATTCGGGATATGTCAGCGACTGGCTGTATGAGAACTATGGTATTGCAGTCCGAAGCGGGGCACACTGCGCGCCGTTGATGCACGAAGCACTCGGGACACGGGAGCAGGGAGCCGTGCGGTTCAGCTTTTCCCATGTACTGACGGAAGAAGAAGTCCGGATTGCCGCGCAGGCTCTGCGGGAGTTTGCCGAAGAAGAAATGCAGCAGTGAGAGAGGCGGCAGCCGGCATCCGGCATCCGGGATACAAAAGAAGCTGGAAAAAGGAAGAAACGATATGAGACAGCGAAAAGAAACCTGGATTCTGACGTTTGCGGGGACAACGCAGGCGATGCAGATGGAACAGTATGCGAGAGCGCACGGCCTGCCGGGAAGGATGATCCCCGTTCCGCGGGAAATTACGGCGGGCTGCGGCCTTTCCTGGAAAGCAGCGCCGGAAGAGGGAAAAGAAATCCTTGCGGCACTTCAGACGGCGGGACTTGCCTATGAGGCGGAGTACCGTGTGCTGTTGTAGAGGTGTGAGGTGGAAATGGAAGAAAAAGAAGAAACATTACGACAGAAGCTGCGGTACGACATGCGGCTGCGCGTCAGCCGGACGGATCATGCCTTCGGTCCCGGTGTGGCGGAGCTGATGGAGCATGTGGAAGCAACCGGCTCCCTTTCGAAGGGCTGCAAATGCATGCAGATGGCGTACTCGAAGGGATGGAAAATCTTAAAGCGCGCCGAGGAGGATCTCGGCATCCCGCTGGTACAGGGCAACCGGGGCGGCAGCAACGGCGGCCAGACGGTACTGACCCCGGAGGGAAAAGAATTCCTGAAGCGGTACCGGAAGTTTGAACAAGAAGTCCGCGCAGGCGCCGATGCGTCGTTTCAGAAGTGGTTTGGAACAGAAGAAAAATAACATTTTTTACGGGGACACGTTGACAAAACGGGTCCTTTCCTGTATTTTTATTAATGGAAAAAGCGTTATTCTCGCGCGAGAATAACGAGGCAGACCGCGGAAGACGGAAGAAAACGGCGGCTGCTGAAACGAAAGAAGGAAGACAGCGAAGATGAAAAAGAAAGATCTGATCGTGGTACGGGGAGCAGGAGATCTTGCAACCGGTACGATCCATCGTCTGAAAAAAGCGGGCTTTCGTCTGCTGGTTCTGGAAGCAGAGCACCCGGCGGCGATCCGGCGGCAGGTGGCTTTGAGCGAAGCGGTATATGCCGGCAGTGCCAGGGTAGAGGACGTGGAAGCCGTGCGCATGGACGTGGATCTCGCAGAGAAAAAGAACCGGAAAGAACTTCTGGAACAGGAAATGGAACGGATCTGGAAGAAAGATGGTGTTCCGGTGCTCGTGGATCCGGCGGGACTAAGCATTGCAGCACTTCGCCCGGCCGTCGTGGTCGATGCGATTCTGGCGAAGAAAAATCTCGGGACGACAAAAGAGATGGCGCCGCTTGTGATTGCCCTCGGACCGGGCTTTACGGCAGGAGAAGATGTGGATGTTGTAATTGAGACGAAGCGCGGTCATAATCTTGGACGCGTGATCCGAAGCGGAAGCGCGGTTCCGAACACTGGCATTCCGGGCATCATCGGCGGGTACGGAAAAGAGCGTGTGATGCATGCACAGGCGGAAGGTATTCTGCGGAATGCGGCTTCGATCGGAGACATTGTGGAAGCCAGGGCTGTGATTGCAGAGATTGAGACAGAAAACGGGACGGTACCTGTGGAAGCATCTCTCTCCGGTCTGCTGCGCGGGCTGATCCGCGACGGCTATCCGGTGACGAAGGGATTTAAGATTGCGGACATCGATCCGCGGAAAGAAGAACTGCAGAACTGCTTCACGATTTCCGATAAGGCGCGGTGCATCGCCGGAAGCGTGCTGGAAGTGATCTGCGGGGAACTGGAATAGATTCAAATAGAAAAAGTGAGGCGTTTCAGATGAAACTGATGAAAACAGAAGACGCGGTAGGCCAGGTGCTCTGCCACGATATTACACAGATTATCAAAGGTGTGACAAAAGATGCGGTATTCCGCAAAGGCCACATCATTACAGAAGAAGATATTCCGGTGCTGTTAAGTGTCGGAAAGGACAACATTTACATCTGGGAAAAGGACGATACAATGCTGCATGAAAATGAGGCGGCACAGATTCTTTACGATATGTGTAAAAACGATCACATGCATCCGTCCGATGTCAAAGAAGGAAAAATTGAACTGATCGCGGACTGCGACGGTCTTTTGAAAGTGGACCGCGAGAAGCTGAAAAAAGTAAACAGCCTCGGCGAGATGATGATTGCGACGCGCCACAGTGATACATACGTGAAAAAAGGCGACAAACTGGCGGGAACGAGAATTATTCCGCTCGTCATCAAAAAAGAGAAGATGGAGACGGCACAGACAGTCTGTTCCGACGGGCCGATCCTGACCTTAAAGCCGTTCCACAAGAAAAAATTTGCGGTTCTGACAACGGGAAATGAAGTGTATTACCATCGGATCGAGGACACCTTCACACCGGTTATCCAGGAAAAGCTGGCAGAATTCGGCGCGGAGATGATCTTTCATGAGGTTTACGATGATGATGCATCGAAGATCACAGACGGATGCCGCCGCGCGATGGAAGCGGGTGCCGATCTTGTCTTCTGCACCGGAGGAATGAGTGTGGATCCGGACGACAAGACGCCGCTGGCGATCAAAAATACCGGAGCACGCATCGTTTCCTACGGCGCGCCGGTGCTGCCGGGAGCTATGTTCCTTCTGGCGTATGCCGAAAACGGAACACCGATCGTCGGCCTGCCGGGATGCGTCATGTATTCGAAACGGACGATTTTCGATCTTGTCCTGCCGCGCCTCATTGCAGATGATGAGGTGACAGCGGAGGAGCTGGCCGGTCTTGGCGAGGGCGGTCTCTGCCTGAACTGCAAGGTCTGCACCTTCCCGAACTGCGGTTTTGGAAAAGGCAGATAAACGATGAAGGATCAGTATGGCAGAACGATAGATTACCTGCGGATTTCCATCACGGACGCGTGCAATTTGAGATGCCGGTACTGTATGCCGGAGAGTGCGGCGGGCTGTGCACTGGAGCAGGCGGAACAGAATCCGCCGCTTACCGTCGAAGAGATGCTGAAGATTGTGCACGCCGCGGCTGGGCTCGGCATCACGCATTACCGGATTACCGGAGGGGAACCGCTGGTAAGAAAAGAGTGCGTGGAGCTGGTGCAGAAAATAAAAGCAGTGCCGGGCACCGCATCCGTTGGGATCACGACGAATGGCGTGCGCCTGGCATCGTGTGCGAGGGATCTGAAGGCGGCCGGCTGTGACAGTGTGAATGTGAGCCTGGATACAGTGGATGCGGCAGAGTTTGCGGCGCTTACCGGACGCGATGCGCTGGAGCAGGTAAAGCAGGGCATCTGCGCGGCCAAAGAGGCGGGTCTTTTAGTGAAGCTGAATGCGGTGCATCGAAAAGAACTGCATGCGCAGGAACTGATTGAATTTGCAGAGCAGGAAAAAGTCCCGGTGCGGTTCATCGAGGTGATGCCGGTGGGCGCCGGAAAATCGTACGTGGGTCCGTCGAATGAGGCGCTGAAAACAGAGCTGGAACAGTGGTATGGGGCATGTACGCCGGACCTGGAAAAAGAAGGAAACGGTCCTGCGGCTTATGTGCGGTACGAAAAGCTGTCGATGCCCGTCGGCTTTATCAGCGCGATCCACGGAAAGTTCTGCGGAAGCTGCAACCGCGTACGGCTGACAAGCCGCGGCTTTTTAAAGCTCTGCCTCTGCTATGAGAACGGCGTGGATCTGCGGGAGGTTCTGCAGAACGGAACGGCGGCGGATCTGCGGGATGTGATGGCACAGGCAATCTTAAAAAAGCCGATGGAACACTGCTTTGAGCGGCCGAAGGATATGACAGAGCACCACCTGATGTCCGGCATCGGCGGATGAAATGACGGCGGTTCGAAAAGAAGAGGAAACAAAAGAAATGGGAAAAATCATAGGAATCTGTATCAGTAAAAAACGGGGAACGGCAAAGCACGAGGTGGAAACGGCGAAGCTGGTGGAAGACTGGGGCATCGAGGGCGATGCACACGCCGGGCACTGGCACCGCCAGGTGAGCCTTTTGTCGTATGAAAAAATAGAAGCCTTCCGTGCAAAGGGGGCGGATATTCCGCTCGGCGCCTTCGGGGAAAACCTGATCGTGGAAGGATATGATTTCCGGAATCTGCCGGTCGGCACGCGGTTTTCCTGCGGGGATGCGCTGCTTGAGATGACGCAGATCGGAAAGGAGTGCCACAGCCACTGCGAGATTTTCAAACGCATGGGTGAATGCATCATGCCGCGGGAGGGCGTTTTCGCGGTGGTGCTGCGCGGCGGCACGATTCAAAAGGGTGACACCATCGAACTGGTGACGGAAAAGTAGACCAGAGATCAGACACAAGGAGAGGAAACATGGACGAACTTTACCGGAAACTGCTTGCACAGCTGGAAGAGGGACAGGACACGGTTCTTGCCTTTATCACCGAAGGGGACGGCTCCATTCCGCGCACGACGGGCGCCTATATGCTGGTCGGCCGGGAAGGACGGGTTTTCGGAACTATTGGCGGCGGAAACCTGGAATATCAGGCGGTTCTGCATGCGCAGGAGCTGGTGCAGGAGAAGAAAAGTGAATACAGAGAATACGATCTCGGAACCGGAGAGGGGAAGGGGCTTGGCATGGTCTGCGGCGGCAGAGTGAAGGTGTGCTTCTATTTTATGAATGGAGCGCACGGCGAAGCAGAAAGTCTGGCGCAGGCGCTTGCGGCGCAGGAGCGGTACCGCAGTTACTGGATTTTTTTTGCGCTGGACGGAACCGGTATCCGCGTGCTGGAAAAAGAAGCGTGGGAAATGCTTCCGGCGGCACAGGAAAAAGCGGGCCACTGCCGGATTCTGGAACTGGACGGGAAAACGTATTACGCCGAGGAATTCTGCTACGACGGAAAGGTTTATCTGTTCGGCGGCGGCCATCTGGCCCAGGAACTCGTTCCGGTGCTGCATCATCTGGATTTCTGCTGTATCGTACTCGATGACCGGGAGGAATATGTGGACAAAGCATTGTTCCCGGACGCCGGGCAGACCATGCTGGTGGATTTTACGAAACTGGACGAGATTCTTTCGATCCGGAAAAATGATTATCTCGTGATTGTGACACGCGGCCACCGGTGCGATGCGGATGCCGAGGCGTTTGCGCTTCGCACCGGCGCATCGTACATCGGTGTGGTGGGAAGCCGCAGAAAGACAAAGTATGTGCGCGAAAAACTGGAAGCGCAGGGTTTTACCGGAGAACAGCTCGACAGTGTCTATGCCCCGATCGGAATCGAGATCGGAAGCGAGACGCCGGCGGAGATTGCAATCAGCATTGCCGCACAGCTCATTCAGATCCGGTCAGCAAAAACCGGAAAACGAAAAGGTGCACATCCGGCGCTTCATACGTAAATATACAAAATGAGGAGTCAATTATCATGAAAACGAAAACCGTATCCATTCTTCTGATGGCAGCTATGGCACTTTCTCTTGTCGCATGCGGATCTTCCAATTCCACAGATTCTTCCAGTAAGAGCAGCTCCAAGGCAGAGAGCACATCTGCATCCAGCGCTTCTTCGGAAGCAGAGAGCGCATCCAGCGCCAAGAGCACAGCAGACGGCGAAGTATTTGACGATACCACTGTCACCGTATTTGCCGCAAAGAGCCTGAACTCTGTAATGGAGACGCTGATCAGCGAGTACAATAAGACCCAGCCGAATGTCAAACTGGTTGGAAGCTATGACAGCTCAGGAACCCTGATGACACAAATCGAAGAGGGTGCATCCTGCGACGTATTCTTCTCCGCAGCAGCAAAACAGATGGATCAGCTTGAGGAAGAGAATCTTCTGGTTGAGGGAACCCGCCACAATATCGTAAACAATCAGGTCTGCGTTGTAACCTATGAGGGAAACAATACAGAAGTTACGGGCCTGGAGGATCTGAACAAGGCATCCAGCATCGCACTGGCAGACGGTTCCGTTCCGGTTGGAAAATACACAAGAGAAGCACTGGTCAATGCAGGCATTCTGGAGAAAGCAGACGACGTATCGGCCATCACAACCCAGCAGGTTTCCGAAGCGCTCAGCGGCGTGGAAATCAATGAGTGTGCAAACGTAGGAGCCGTTACTTCCGCAGTTGCAGAGGGATCCAACGAGGTTGGTACCGTTTATTATTCCGATACCTACGGTCTGGAGGACCGTCTGAAGGTTCTGCAGGTCGTTCCGTACGATCTGACCGGAAATGTCATCTACCCGGCAACACAGGTTGTCAACAAAGAGGCAGATGAGACCGAGCAGGCAGCAGCGAAAGACTTTGTAGAGTTTCTGACTTCTGATGAGGCAGCCGCCATCTTCCGGAATTATTACTTTGATACAGAGGTAGAATAAAAAGAAGATCCCACAAAAAACAGCAGGAATTTGGAATCACCGTCCGAAAAAGAAAGATTTCGTTTCTACGGACGGTGGTTTTGCATCAGAGAAAATCCGGGCAGGATGCGTGATGCAGGTATGCAGGGCTGCCGTGGATAGAAAGGAAATGTTATGCAGGAAATACTGGATTTTTTACAGTCACTGGACTGGAGCCCGCTTGTCATTTCGATCAAGACCGGTATTGTGGCGACGATTCTGTCCTTTTTCTTTGGTATTTTTGCCGCGCGTGCGGTGATGAAGCTGCGTCCCGGCGCGCGTGCGGTGATTGACGGCTTTCTGACACTTCCGATGATTTTGCCGCCGACCGTTGCAGGCTTTTTCCTGCTTCTGATTTTCAGCCTCCGCCGTCCGTTTGGTGCTGCACTGTATGAGAATTTCAGTATCAAGGCAGTACAGACATGGCTTGGCTGTATTCTGGCGGCAACAATCATCGCGTTTCCGCTGATGTACCGCAATACGAGAGCGGCATTTGAGCAGGTGGATACGAACCTGATCTATGCGGCGCGGACGCTTGGTATGTCGGAGTGGAAGATTTTCTGGAAAGTGGTCATCCCATCGGCAGGTCCCGGCGTGCTCTCCGGTACGGTACTGGCATTTGCAAGGGCGCTCGGTGAGTACGGTGCGACGTCGATGCTGGCCGGAAATATTCCGGGAAAGACGGGTACCGTTTCCCAGAAAATCGCAATGGTGATTCAGGACGGGGATTATAAAACGGCGGGTTTTTGGTCTGCTGTCGTACTGCTTGTCGGATTCCTTGCGATGACGGCAATGAACCTTCTGGGTAACCGGAGAAAGAAAAATCAGAAACAGTGGTAGAGGATAAAGAATGGCGCTTGAAGTAGATATTACGAAAAAGCTGGACGGATTTTTTATGCATATGCAGTTCCGGGCGGAGCAGGAGATTTTTGCGATTCTCGGCGCGTCGGGCTGTGGAAAAAGCATGACCTTAAAGTGCATCGCCGGAATCGAAAAGCCGGATGAGGGGCGGATTGTCCTTGACGGCAAGGTGCTGTTTGATTCGGAGAAAAAAATCAATCTGCCGCCGCAGAAGCGGAAAGTCGGCTATATGTTCCAGGATTACGCCCTGTTTCCGCATATGAATGTTGTGCAGAATATTGAGGCAGGCATGGGAAAACGGCCGGACCGGAGCCGGACGGAATCGTTGATCCGCCAGTTTCAGCTGGAAGGGCTGGAGAAAAAGATCCCGGGACAGCTTTCCGGCGGACAGAAACAGCGCGTCGCGATGGCACGGATGCTCGCAGCAGAGCCGGAGCTGATTCTGCTCGACGAGCCGTTTTCAGCGCTCGATACCTATCTGAAATGGCAGTTGGAGCAGGAGATGTACAAACATCTGAAGGAGGCCGGAAAACCGGTCATCTTCGTATCACACAACCGCGATGAGGTGTACCGCCTCTGCGATACGGTCAGCTGTATGAACCGGGGAAAGATGGAAGTCATGGAACCGCTGAAGGAATTTTTCCAGAATCCGAAGACGCGCACAGCGGCAATTTTGTCGGGCTGCAAGAACATTTCGGCGGCCGAGCGGGTGGATGCGCACACGCTGCGGGCCGTGGACTGGGGCGTAACGCTGCACGTAAAGGAGCGGGAAATTGCAGACGATATCCGCGCAGTCGGCATCCGGGCACATTTTCTGGCCACAGTAGAAAGGCCGGGTGAGGAAAATGTATTTCCGGTCAACGAATCCGAAATCTGGGAAGATCCGTTTGAATGGAACATTTCGTTCCGGAAGAATGCCGAATGCAGCTGGCTGCAGTGGAATATCGCAAAAACAGACTGGAGCCCGGAAATGGGGATTCCAAAGGAGCTGTATCTGAAGGAGGAAGATATTCTGCTGCTGACGGATTCCTGATGCTGGTGTGACAGATTTGGATAAAAAAAGATTGTTTTCGAAATCGTGATCGTGTTTCGAAAACAATCTTTTTTCATCGTTTACAGATTCATTACATGGTGATCCAGCCGAATGCATTTGCCACGGAACTGAACAGAATGATCAGTGCAAACACCGGGCAGAGATACTGGATCATGACAAGAAAGATTTTCTTTCTGCGGAAGCGGCGCTCACCGTGGATGATTTCTTCCTCGATTTTTGCCACACCGATGACTCTCGAAACGAGAAGACAGGTGGCAATGGCAGCAATTGGCATCATCACGGAGTTCGTCAGGAAGTCGAAGAAATCCAGGAACTGCATGCCAAGAATGGTGACGGAGGAAAGCGGTCCGTAGCCAAGGCAGGAGAGCGTTCCGAGCGCAATCATGATAACGCCGATCAGAACGGTCGATTTTTTACGGCCCCAGCCGAGCTCATCCTCAAAGGTGGAAACGGCGCTTTCTGTCAGTGCGATGGAGCTGGTCAGTGCGGCAAACAGCACCAGAAGGAAAAACAGAATACCGATCACAGTGCCAAAGCCCATATTGGCGAATACCTTCGGGATGGTGATAAACATCAGGGAAGGTCCTGCCTGCAGGGTATCCGGATTTCCGCCGGAGAAGGCAAAGACGGCAGGAATGATCATCAGGCCTGCCATGATCGCAATGGCAGTGTCAAAGATTTCGACGTTGCGTGTGGAATCCTCGATCGAGGTGTCTTTTTTCATGTAGGAGCCAAAGGTGATCAGAATACCCATCGCAATCGAGAGGGAGTAGAACATCTGTCCCATGGCGGCAACAACGGACATCCATGAAAAGTTTTTGAGGTTCGGAACAAGGAAATACTTCACGCCTGCCAGTGCGCCCGGTCTTGTTACGGAATAAACGGCAATGATAACGGAAAGGACGATCAGAATCGGCATCATCACCTTGGAAACGCGTTCAATGCCGTTTCGCACACCGGCGTAGATGATGGCGACCGTAATAAGGCAGAAAACGGCAAAACAGAGCTCTGTGGAAACTCCGTTTGAGATGAAGCCGGAAAAATAGCCGTCCTCTGCGAGCAGGGTACTGTTGTCCTTCACGTATTCAATCAGATATTTGATGACCCATCCTCCGATGACAGAGTAGTATGGAACGATCAGAATCGGGATAATGGCGTTGATCCAGCCCCCGGCGGAAAGCCATTTCGATTTGCCGAACGACTGGAAAGCGCCGACCGGGCTTTTTCGTGTCATGCGTCCGATGGCGGACTCGGCAACGATCATGGAGTAGCCGAAGGTGAGCGCCAGCAGGATATAAATGAGGAGGAAAATTCCTCCGCCGTATTTTGCTGCGAGGTAGGGAAAACGCCAGATATTTCCAAGTCCGACGGAAGCGCCTGCTGCAGCCAGCACGTAACCGATTTTGCCGGAAAACGAGCTGCGGGATTTGTTGTGTTTGTTCATAGAGTTCCTTCCTTTTGTGTGTTACAAAAATTTTGGGTTTATGGTCAGTTCTTGAAGATTTTTTATGCTGACACCATAAAGAAGATTGTAACATTATTGGGAAGGAAAGTCACTACTAAATTTTTTATTTTTTGCTGTCCGGCAGGGATTCCCCGGCCAGTTCCGCCATCAGCTCCGGCACGGTGGTCATGTGATCGAGACGCCATGCATTTTCTCCGCAGAAAAGGAGAGCGTTGTCGGTATCGCCATCGGCAGCGCGGGTCAGGGCAGTGGTAATACAGTAGGGAATGGAGGCTTTGTCGCATTTTTTGAGGCACTGGTAGCAGTGTGAGATTTTTTCCCGTTCCTGTTCGCGTTCCGTCAGAAACGGATTGCGGATTGCGCGGCCCGGCATGCCGACCGGACTGTGCATGATCGTGATATCTTCTTTTTTTGCATTCAGGTATGCCTGTTTGTAGCGGGGATCGGCATCGCATTCTTCCGTGACAACGAAACGGGTAGCCATCTGGACGCCTGCGCAGCCAAGCGACAGATAGTGAAGGATATCCTCATGGGTGTAGACGCCTCCGGCAAAGACGACGGGGATGGTACAGGCATATTTTTCTTCGTAGACATGTACAATCTGCAGAATTTCCCGGATTTCGTCATCGTAGCCGCGCCGTGCTGTTTCTTCCACGGTTTCGGCGGAGTAGCCGAGATGGCCTCCGGCTGCAGGACCTTCGATGACAACGAGATCAGGAACGCGGTGATAGTGATTGTCCCAAAGCTTCAGAAGAACCTTGGCAGTCCGGGGAGGGGAAACGATAGGGGCGAGCTTGATGGAGCTTCCCTTTGTGTATTTTGGCAGATCGGTCGGGAGACCGGCCCCGGAGATGATGAGATCGGCTCCGTTTTCGATGCAGCAGCGGACGTATTCCTCGTAGTGGGTCAGGGCGCACATGATATTGACGCCGATGATGCCGCCGTTTGAGATTTCTTTGGCACGGCGGATGTGGAAGGCGAGGGCGCGGAGATTGGCACTTAAGGGATCACGCGCGAATTCCGGATCGCGCCAGCCGGGCTGGGCGGCGGAGATGACGCCGATTCCGCCGGCTTTGGCAACGGCACCGGCGAGGGATGAGAGGCTGATGCCGACGCCCATTCCGCCTTGGATGATGGGGTATCTGGCAACTAAATTTCCTATTTTTAATTCTGGAAGCATATAAATTCTCCTTTGTGGTAGGAAGGACGACCTCAAGCCAGTCGCCGCGCCGTGGAGCGTCTTCCGGGCAGGCGCGGTTTCGGAGGCCGGGAAACTCTAAGTCCATGAAATTTTGCTAAAAGCGCTTTCGAAAACGGCAAACTCGCTGCGCTCAGACAGTGCCGTTTTTGAAAGCAACGCAAAATTCCATAGACTAAGAGTTTGCGGGCCTCCTGCAAATGCGCCTGCCCAGAAGATGCTCCATGGCGCGGCGACTGGCTTGAGGTCTGGTTATTGGTGACGAATAAATAGAATAAATATGTGATGTAAAATACTTTAGCATGTGGTTTTTAAAACTAGATATATAATACTTTGAATATCAAAGTATGTCAAGAGGGAAAATGAAAAAGGTGATTGCGGGGGGTGGGGAGGTGTGGTAGAGTGGGTGGTAGAAAGTAAATTTGAGACAGGAGGATATGGGACATGTTAAGGGATCTGGTGTTGAAGAACAGGAGTTATCGTGGTTTTGATGAGTCGGTGCGGATTTCGCGGGAGACGTTGGAAGGGTTTGTGGATTGCGCGCGGCTTTGTCCTTCGAGTGTGAATAAGCAGCCGTTGAAGTATTTTCTGGCGTGGGAGCCGGAAGATGTGGAGAAGGTGCAGGGACTGACGAAGTGGGCGCGGGCGCTGCCGGAGATGGTTTTGCCGCATCCGGGGAAACGGCCGACGGGCTTTGTTGTGATCTGTCAGGATAAGGGGATTGATGAGAATCTGAACCGGTATCAGAAGGATGTCGGGATTGTGGCGCAGACGATGCTGCTTGCGGCTGTGGAGCAGGGGCTTGGCGGCTGCATGATCGGGAATTTTCAGGCGGGCGAGGTGATGGAAGTGCTTGGACTGCCTGAGGAGATCCGGCCGCTTTTGATTGTGGCGTTTGGAAAACCGGCGGAGGAGATTCATCTGGTAGATGTGCCGGAGGATGGGAATACGAATTATTACCGGGATGAAAATGATGTGCACTATGTGCCGAAGAGAACGCTGGCGGATGAATTGCTGAACTGAAGATAGAAACTGAAGATAGAGCCGGAAAATTCCGGAAAAATGTCGGATGAACCGTCCTAAAAAGTTAGATCTAAAAAATCTGATTTCTTGGGGCGGTTCAAAGAATCCGGCATTTTTTTACTTTACAGGAAACTTCGTTGAATTTTCCTGTAAAGTAAAAAGCCCTCCGGGCAGGATCGCACTGCGGCGGAGGGGAAAGGAAAGCACAGGCTCTTATTAGTTTCGGTGTAGCCCGAAAAAGGGAAAATGTCCCATACTTTCTGGCAATCCGGGGAGATGTCTGGTGGGCAGAAAATGGTGCAAATAAAGATGTTTTTTCCTGCAAAACAGAACCTTTTTTCTCGAAAGGGATCATGATAAAATGAGAAAAAATGGGGGAATTTTCAAAAATAAGATGGAGGAGGATATTGAAATGAAAATTTATCACGCACAGGTGAATCATCTGGAAAATCCAATGGGGTTCCGAATGGAGAGAACGGTCTTTTCCTGGAAAGTGAAAGACGCGGAAGGAAAAAAACAGAGCTATGCGAGAATCCGTGTAGCATCGGATGCAGCGATGGAGCATCTGCTGTTTGATTCCGGAGAGGATGATAAGGCGAGCAGTCTTTTCTATCCGGTGAAGCTGGATCTGGAGCCGAGAACGCGGTATTACTGGAACGTGGAAGCGGGCAGTGATGCCGGGGAGACGGCGGTGAGTGAAGTACAGTTTTTTGAGACCGGAAAACGGAATGAAGCATGGACAGGAAAATGGATTTCCTGTGACAGTAAGGAGAACCGTCATCCATATTTTGAAAAAGAAATTGTTCCGGCAAAAGAGGTAGCGAAGGCCAGGCTGTATGTCTGCGGACTTGGACTGTATGAGGTGTATGTGGATGAGAAGCGTGTCGGGGATGAGTACCTGACGCCGTACAGCAATGATTACAATGAATGGGTACAGTATCAGACGTATGATGTGACAGAGGAGGTTTCAAAACAGGGAATGCTCCGTGTGCTGCTTGGAAACGGCTGGTACAAGGCGCGGTTTGGATTCAGTGCGTTTGAGGACAAGGGATTTTACGGCAATGAGTGGAAGCTGATTGCGGAGCTGCATCTGACGTATGCGGACGGTTCGGAAGAGGTGATTGGCACGGATGAATCGTGGCAGGTGCGGCGCAGTAAAATTGCATTCTCGAATCTTTACGACGGTGAGCACCGGGACGACACGCTGTCGGAACTGCCATTGGAGAAGGCGGTTTTTTGTGAGGCACCAAAAGGAGAACTGACGGAACGCATGAGCCTTCCGGTGACGATTCATGAGACGTTTGAACCTAAAGAACTGCTTCATACTCCGGCCGGCGAGCTGGTCTTCGATATGGGGCAGGAGTTTACGGGAATTTTCAAGCTGCATGTCAACGTGCCGGCAGGAACCAAAATTCATGTTCAGACAGGTGAGATTTTGCAGCGCGGCAATTTCTACAATGACAATCTGCGGAGTGCAAAATCCGAATACATCTATATTTCCGATGGAACCGAAATGGATCTTGTGCCGCATTTTACGTTCTACGGCTACCGTTACGTGAAGATCGAAGGCATTCCGGATCTGAAAAAAGAGGATTTCACGGGTCTTTCTTATTACAGCAACATCACAGCGACAGGCTGGATGAAAACAGGAAGTGATTTGGTCAATCAGCTCATCAGCAATGTGCGCTGGGGCTTAAAGTGCAATTTTGTGGATGTTCCGACCGACTGCCCGCAGCGTGATGAGCGCATGGGATGGACGGGTGATGCGCAGGTGTTCTCGCCGACGGCGATGTATCTCGAAGATACGTATGCATTTTATGCAAAATACCTGTACGACATGGCAAAAGAGCAGAGCGTGCTCGGCGGAAAGGTGCCGCATGTGGTGCCATCGTGCGGCATCGAGGATGCAGCGTGTGTCTGGGGCGATGCGGCGTGTATCATTCCGTGGAATCTATATCTGTTTTATGGGGACAAGAGCATTCTGGAAGATCAGTTTGTGAGCATGAAATCGTGGGTGGACTACATCACGAAAGTGGATGGGGACAACCATGGCTGGAGATATGTATTCCACTTTGGCGACTGGCTGGCGCTTGACAATCCGGTGCAGGGCGCTGAGCAGGTCATGGGTGCAACGGACGAGGAGTTTATTGCAAACCTGTATTATGCGATCAGCGCAGGAATCGTGGCAAAAGCGGCCGGTGTGCTGGGATACCGCGAGGAGCAGGAGAAGTATCAGAAGCTGTCCGAGGAGCAGTTTGCTGTGGTACAGGAAGAATATTACAGCGCAACAGGCCGCTGCTGCATCAAAACACAGACGGCGCTGCTGCTGACGCTGAAATACCATCTGTCAAAGAACGAAGAGCTGACAAAACGGCAGCTTCTGAAGCTGTTTGAGCAGAGTAACCACAAACTGAAGACGGGATTTGTCGGAACACCATTGCTGAACAATGTGCTCACCGACAACGGCATGAATGATCTTGCCTACGAACTGTTGCTGAACGAGGAATTTCCGGGTTGGCTTTATGAGGTTAAGCTTGGTGCAACTACCGTCTGGGAACGCTGGAATTCCCTTCTTGCGGACGGTACGATTTCCGGCATCAGTATGAACAGTATGAACCATTATGCTTACGGCTCCATCCAGGAATGGATGTTCCGTCACGTTGCCGGCATCAACACGATGGAATCCCATCCGGGTGTCAGGACCGTACAGTTTGCACCGACGCTGAACTGGGATTTGAGGTATGCAGAGGCAAAATATGATTCTGCATCGGGAATGTACAGCATTCGCTGGGAGCTTTCCGACAAAGAGCACGTGACCATCACCATGGATGTTCCGTTCGACTGTACCGCAGAGGCCGTACTTCCAATGGTTGCCAAAAGTGAAAAAGAAGCGGTTGCAGAAGTGCTCGGATCAGAAGAAAACGGTAGATACCTGCTGGAGCCGGGACACTATGAGGTAAGCTATCAGCTTTCCGGTTGGAAAGAAAAAACGGCAGTATGTGTGGAATAAAACCGCAGTTTTTTTCAAAAAATAAGAAGCGAGGTGAACGCTGCAATTTTGCAATGGGACAAAATGAGAAAATTGTTCCAATTATTATGAAAAGAATGTAAATAAAAACAAATAATTTGGAAAATATACAAATTCATTTGTCTTATGAAAACGTTTATGGTACAATCTGACTAAGCGGTTACAAAAATGGAAGACAGAACGCAGACCCGAAAGTCTGACAAAAAAGAGACGGCAGAAAGGGACAGGATATGAAGAAGTGGACGGGGATGATTACCAATCTCACAATGTTGACACAATTCGGACTGTCCCTTGTGACGCCTCTTTTTCTTTGTCTGGCACTTTGCTGGTGGCTTTGCGACCGCTTTTCGGTTGGAACATGGATTTATCTGCTCGGCTTTTTCTTTGGGATCGGAGGCGGTGCCGTGACAGCCTGGAAATTCGGGCAGAGCGTTCTGCGGCATCAGAAACGCATCGAGACGGAGCCGGACGGAAAAAAGAAGAAAAAGCGGGTGTCTTTCAACCGACATATTTAGAACGTGTCTGAAAAAGTTTTCACAGTTGACGAAGATCAAGTGGCAGAGAAAAGATTTCAGACTGATTTTAAGGGGAAAATCCATTAGAAAGGAAACAAGGCGATATGAGCAATTTCGGAGACAAGGTCCAGCCGGCCGTAAAAAAGGAGACGAAAAATGTTGCCATCTATACTGTTGTCGGCGTGGTTGTGATGTGGGTCGGGTTTCTGATCCTGCACCTGATCTGGCCGGAAAAAATCCCATTTGACTATCGGGTGATCCTCGGGGGAATCGGAGGCGGTGCCGTTGCGGTGCTGAACTTTTTCCTGATGGGCATGGCAGTACAAAAAGCAGTGTCCGAGACAGACGAGGCGGGAGCAAAACGGCGGATGCAGGCAAGCTATTCGCAGAGAAACCTGATGCAGATGCTCTGGGCAGTTCTGGCGATTGTGCTTCCATGCTTCCAGTTTGCTGCAGGAATCCTGCCGCTTTTAATTCCGGGAACGGCCATCAAGCTGAAGGGCATAAAAAACAGCATAAAGCGCTGAACCTGATCTTTGGCGAAAGCCGCAAAGACGGGACGGCGTTTTTAAACCGAAACAGCGAAGCAGCGATTCGGTTATGAGCAAGCAGCGAAGCGGATTGTGAAGATCCGCTTTGACAAAAGGTTCAAATTTTTTATTTTATCTCATACAGAGGAGGTGAGAAAAGAGAATGGAGGTTGATATCTCCGGTGCAAAAGTCTTTTTTACGATCCCGATCGATTTTCCGCTGTTCGGGAAAATTCAGATCAGCGAAACGCTGGTGGTAAGCTGGATTGTAATGGCACTCATTACCGGACTTTGCATCTGGCTCACAAGAGATTTGAAGATACGGAACATCTCCAAACGCCAGGCGGTGGCAGAAATGATTGTGGAGACCGCAAATAAATTCGTCATCGGCAACATGGGAGAAAAATTCCGGTATCTGATTCCTTTTGTGTCGGCGCTTTTCGCGACCAGCGTTGTCTCGAACCTGATCAGCCTGATCGGACTTCGAAGTCCGACAGCAGATCTTTCTACCGAGGCGGCCTGGGCTGTTGTGGTTTTCATCATGATCACCACACAGAAGATCAAAACCAACGGTTTTGGCGGATATCTGAAGGGCTTCACGACTCCGATTGCGGTTATGACACCGTTTAACGTTTTGTCGGAGCTCGCAACGCCGATCAGTATGGCGTGCCGTCACTTTGGAAACATCCTTTCCGGCGTTGTTATCAATGCCCTGATTTACGGATCTCTGGCACTGGCAAGCGGAAAGCTGCTGGGACTGCTTCCCGGCGTGCTCGGAAGAACCCTTTCACAGATCCCGATTCTGGACGTCGGTGTTCCGGCTGTTCTGTCGGTCTATTTTGACTGGTTCTCCGGCGTGATGCAGGCCTTTATTTTCTGTATGCTGACTGTCATGTACATTGCGAATGCAGCAGAAGAAGGCTAAAGAGATTAAAAAATGAGGTTTACAAAAAGAAAATACAGGAGGAAAACAAGATGGATTTTCAGATTTTAGCAAAAGGTATCGCTCTCGCAGGATGCGCAATCGGCGCAGGATGCTCCCTGATCGCAGGTATCGGACCTGGTATCGGTGAAGGCAACGCCGTAGCAAAGGCACTTGAGGCAATCGGACGTCAGCCGGAATGCAAAGGTGATGTAACAAGTACGATGCTTCTTGGCTGTGCGATCGCAGAGACCACAGGTATTTACGGTTTCGTAACCGGCCTGCTTCTGATCTTCGTAGCACCGGGAATGTTCATGAACTTCCTGAAATAGTTGCAAGGAGTAAATGATTGCTAGGAGGAAAGAAACTATGCAGGTTCAGGAACTGGTAGGAATTGTCCCCTGGACTTTTATCGCACAGATCTGCAACCTCTTCATCCAGATGTATCTGATCAAACGGTTCCTTTTCAAACCGATCAATGAGATGCTGGAAAAACGGCGTGCGGCAGCCGATGCGGAGATCACAGACGCAGAGGCGGCAAAAAAAGAAGCCAACGCCATCAAAGAGGAATATGAGCAGAATATGCAGGAGGCCAAGGCAAAGGCCAACGAGATTCTCGAAAGCGCCAGAAAGACAGCAACGCTGCAGAGCGAGAAAATCGTAAAAGAGGCTTCCGAACAGGCGGCTGCCCTGAAAAACAAGGCAGAAAAAGAGATTGCCCAGGAGAAAAAGAAAGCGGTCAATGAAGTCAAAGGCGAGATCGGCGGCATTGCCATGGATATTGCCGGAAAGGTCATTGAACGTGAGATTAATGAAAAAGACCATGAGAAGCTGATAGATGAATTTATATCGAATGTAGGTGAAGCATCATGACAGAAACTGCCAGAGTATACGGTGGGAGCCTGTATGAGCTGGCCGCAGAGGAGCATCTCGAAGAGGAAATCCTTTCCGAGATGAAGGAGATCCGAGCTCTGTTCCGGGAAAACCCGGAGTATCCGCGCCTTTTATCGGAGCCTTCGATTCCGCGAAAAGAGCGGATCGGGCTGATCGACGCGGCATTTGGCAGCCAGGCGGAACCGTATTTGGTCAATTTTATCAAACTGCTGTGTGAAAAAAATCTTCTCCGTGAATTCGGCGGATGCCAGGAAGCATTCCAGCGCAGATACTACGCAGCCCACAATATTGCCGAGGCAGTTGTGACGAGCGCAGCATCCCTGTCGAAGGAACAGGAAGAGCTTCTGAAGAAAAAACTGGAAACGATGAGCGGAAAAACGGTCGTGATGGAACTGAAAACCGATCCGTCCGTTCTGGCGGGTGTCCGTGTGGAGCTCGACGGAAAGCTGTTTGACGGAACCGTAAAGGGACGTTTGGCCGAGCTTTCCAGAAGAATCAGCGATACAGTGGTGTAGGAGGAAAAAATGCAACTGAAACCAGAAGAAATATCCAAGGTCATCCGCAGCCAGATCAAATATTATGAAAATGCGATCCGGCAGGATGAGACAGGCACCGTTCTGATGGTCGGAGACGGAATCGCAAGAGCCAGCGGTCTTTCGAACTGCATGGCAGGCGAGCTGCTGGAATTTGAGGATGGAAGCTATGGAATGGCACAGAACCTCGAGGAAAACAGCGTATCTGTCGTTTTATTCGGTTCCGGCGAGAACATCAGCGAGGGACAGCTTGTAAAAAGAACGGGAAAAGTTGTTTCGGTTCCGGTCGGAGAAGGCATGATCGGACGCGTTGTCAACGCGCTCGGCCAGCCAATCGACGGCGCAGGCCCGATTACGGCAGCAGAGTACCGTCCGATTGAAAGCCCGGCACCGGGCATCTGTGAGAGAAAAGGTGTTAATCAGCCGCTGCAGACCGGTATTAAAGCGATCGATTCCATGGTTCCGATCGGAAGAGGTCAGCGAGAGCTGATCATCGGAGACCGTCAGACCGGAAAGACAACGATTGCAACCGATACCATTCTGAACCAGAAAGGCAAGGATGTGATCTGTATCTACGTTGCCATCGGACAGAAACGTTCGACAGTAGCATCCTTAGTAGAAAATCTTGAGAAGAACGGCGCAATGGCGTACACCATCGTCGTGGCAGCGACGGCATCCGAAGCGAGCCCGCTGCAGTATATCGTACCGTATTCCGGCTGTGCCATGGGCGAGTACTTTATGTATCAGGGAAAAGATGTGCTGATCATTTATGATGACTTAAGTAAGCACGCGGTTGCATACCGTGCACTCTCCCTGCTGATCCGCCGTCCGCCGGGACGTGAGGCTTATCCGGGAGATGTTTTCTATCTCCATTCCAGACTTCTGGAGCGTGCAGCAAAGCTGGACGATGAACACGGCGGCGGATCCATGACGGCCCTGCCGATCATTGAGACCCAGGCAGGCGATATTTCCGCCTATATTCCGACGAACGTCATCTCCATCACAGACGGACAGATTTTCCTTGAGACAGAGCTGTTCCACTCGGGCGTTATGCCGGCGGTAAACCCTGGCGTATCCGTATCCCGTGTCGGTGGAAATGCGCAGATTAAGGCGATGAAGAAGGTAGCCGGAACTCTGAAACTGATCTATTCCCAGTACCGCGAGCTGGCAAGTTTTGCACAGTTCGGATCCGACCTGGATGCCGATACAAAGGCGCGTCTGGAGCAGGGTGTGCGTATCGTGGAAGTATTAAAACAGAACCAGAATGCACCGGTTCCGGTAGAAAAACAGGTGGCCATTCTTTATGCGGTAACGAAAGGAATTCTGTCAAAGGTTGCAGCTGAGGATGTCCGCGCCTATGAGGACGGACTGTATACCTGGCTTGATACCGATGCCGAGGGTGCTGCCGTGATGCAGGAGATTTCCGCAACCGGAAAACTCGAGGCAGATACCGAAGAGAAGCTGAAAAGTGCGCTCGAATCGTACACCGAAAACTTTATCAATACAAGACCTGCAAAATAAGGAAAGAAGGAGGAGCCTATGGCTGCAAACATGAAAGCCGTAAAGCTGCGGATCAAAAGTGTCGAAAGCACGATGCAGATTACCAAGGCGATGGAACTTGTAGCGTCCTCCAAGCTGCGAAAAGCGAAGGAGCGGGCTGATACCTGCCGTCCGTATTTTCAGGAGCTGTACCGCACTTTGCAGGATATTGCAAAAGGAAACACGGAATTTTATTCCATTTATGCAAAAGAGGCAAAAAATCAGAGATGCTGCTACGTGCTGGTTGCCGGAGACCGCGGCCTTGCGGGCGGATACAACGCGAATCTGTTCCGATGCTTTGAGGCAGATGCCAAAGGAAAAGAGATCTGTGTGGTTCCGGTCGGCAAAAAGGCAGTGGAGTATGCAAAATCCCGGAAGCTGGAAATCCTGACGGACAGCTTTGCCGAGATCGCAAATCTTTCTGTGGCAGACAGCTTTGAGATCGCGCGCGCACTGTGCCGTGAGTTCCGGAAAGGGACCTTCGGACATGTGGAGCTTTGTTACACAAAATTCGTGTCGATGCTGTCGCAGATGCCGGTTTCCGTGCCGATCCTGCCTCTGATTGACATTGCAAAAGAGGACGGAGAGGATCCGGAAGCGAAAAAAATCCGGAATCTGATCCTGTATGAGCCAAACGGTGTCGAGGTATTTGAAGCGATTGTGCCGGAATACTTAGGCGGCCTGATCTACGGCGGTATCTGTGAGAGTGTGGCAAGTGAGCTTGCGGCACGCCGTACCGCAATGGAGGCGGCAACGGGAAATGCAGAGGAGATGATTGAACAGCTCAATCTGTATTACAACCGTGCCCGTCAGGCAAGCATTACGCAGGAGATCACGGAGATTGTCGGCGGTGCGGAAGGCGTGTAAGAGTGGAAACAAGAAAAGTGAGGAGAAGTCGTTAAATGAGTGAAAAACACATTGGCGAGGTTGTGCAGGTAACGGGTCCTGTTCTGGACATCCGTTTTCCGGAAGGAGAGCTGCCGGCACTTCTGAATGCCATCGAGATAGACAACCACGGCGAGAAGCTGGTTGTGGAAGTGGCGCAGCAGACGGGCGACAACATGGTCCGCTGCATTGCCATGAAGTCCACAGACGGACTTGTCCGCGGAACAAAAGCAGTTGACACGGGCGGCCCGATCGCCGTTCCGGTCGGAGAGGAGTGCTTAGGCCGCGTGTTCAACCTGCTCGGTGAGACCGTAGACAATAAGCCGGCACCGGAAACAGCAGAAAAATGGCCGATCCACCGCGATCCGCCGTCCTATGAGGAACAGGTTCCGGCAACGGAGATCCTCGAAACCGGAATCAAGGTCGTTGACCTGATCTGCCCGTATGCCAAGGGCGGAAAAATCGGTCTGTTCGGTGGTGCCGGCGTTGGAAAAACAGTCCTTATCATGGAGCTGATCCACAACGTGGCAACGGCACACGGCGGACTTTCCGTTTTCACCGGTGTCGGAGAGCGTACCCGTGAAGGAAATGACCTTTACAACGAGATGAAAGAGAGCGGTGTTATCGACAAGACAGCACTGGTCTATGGACAGATGAACGAGCCGCCGGGAGCGCGTATGCGTGTCGGACTTTCCGGCCTTACCATGGCAGAATATTTCCGTGATGTGAAAAATCAGGATGTGCTGCTGTTCATCGATAATATTTTCCGATTTACGCAGGCAGGTTCCGAGGTTTCGGCTCTGCTTGGCCGTATGCCGTCCGCAGTAGGATACCAGCCGACGCTGGCAACCGAGATGGGCGCACTGCAGGAGCGTATTACTTCCACAAGAAAGGGATCCATCACATCGGTACAGGCTGTTTACGTGCCGGCCGATGACCTGACCGACCCGGCTCCGGCAACAACGTTTACCCATCTGGATGCCACGACGGTACTTTCCCGTGAAATCTCCAGCCAGGGTATTTACCCGGCTGTTGATCCGCTCGATTCTACCAGCCGTATCCTGACACCGGAAATCGTAGGCCATGAGCACTATGAGGTAGCACGTGCCGTACAGCAGGTGCTGCAGAGATACAAAGAGCTGCAGGATATCATCGCCATCATGGGTATGGATGAACTGTCCGAGGAGGATAAGCTGACGGTCAGCCGTGCCCGTAAGGTACAGCGTTTCCTGTCCCAGAGCTTCTCGGTAGCGGAGCAGTTTACCGGTATGGAAGGAAAATATGTGCCGTTAAAAGAAACTCTGCGCGGATTCCGCATGATCCTTGACGGCGAGTGCGACGATCTTCCGGAGAGCTGCTTCCTGTTTGCAGGTACCATCGACGAGGTATTTGAAAAAGCAAAAGCACTGAATCAGTAAAGGAGGAATGACGTATGAGTACATTTCCTTTACGTGTCGGCACGCCGGACGGACTTCTCTATGAGGGTGACGTAGCGCGAGTTGTCTGCAGAACCATCAGCGGCGACCTGGCAATTCTGCCTGGGCACTGCAATTACTGCACTGCACTCGGTATGGGCGAGGCGCATATTGTGCTGGAGGACGGAACGAGAAGAAATGCCGCCTGCATCGGCGGAATGCTTTCCATGATGAACGGGGTCTGCCGTGTCCTGGCAACAACCTGGGAGTGGGAAGAGGATATTGATGCAGAGCGCGCCGAGGCTGCCAAACACAGGGCCGAGCAGGCGCTGGCAAACGGCGGTCTGACAGACAAAGAATACCGTATTGCCGAAGCCAAGCTGCAGCGTGCGCTGGTGCGGTTGAGTGTAAAAGAATAAAAAAACAAAAAAAGCCTTCGATGAATCTGGAAAAATCCGATCGTCGAAGACTTTTTTTATTTTAAGGGTGCTTTTTAAAGAGCAAAAATTCCGCAGATTAAGAATCCTGCTACGGCGAGAGCAGCACTGATCAGGACGTAAGGAAACTGCGACACGGCATGTGACATATTGTCAATCTCGCAGGTCGCGGAGGAAAGAACCGTTGCGTCGGAATAGAAGCATGCATGGCTTCCGAAAACACCGCCGGATACGACAGCGCCAAGCGCCAGAAGTACATTAGCATCAAGGGCGATGGCAAGCGGAACAACGATGGAAACGGCTACGGCCTCAATTCCCCAGAAAGAGCTGGTGACAAAGGTCAGAACTGCAATGACAACAAAAATAATAGCTGCCAGTGTTTTGGCATTCATGTACGGAACACACAGGTTGATAACATATTCCGACAGTCCCATTTCGCCGCAGGCAGTCTTGATCATAAAGGATGCAAGAAGAATGGCGAGAACCGGAAGAATATCTGCAAAGCCGGCAAAAAACAGTTCCACGTACCGCGTAAAGGTCATTTTCTTCCGTGGAAGATAAAGAATCATACAGGAAGCAAGAGCAAGAATGATCGCCTGCATCATATCCTGTGTGGCTACTGTCACACCGATCAGAATGCCAATAGGGATCAGAAAATCCAGTATATTTCCGGTATTGGTATTTTCGGGCGGGTAATCAACGCTCATTCCGGCCATGGCAAGGTCGACGGAAGGGGCATTGTGCATTTTGGGATGCTCCGGTGTCTGCTCTTCCTTTTCCAGATCTGCATAGGCAGCTTTCATTTTTCCGAGCTTTGGCATTAGTTTGCAGGCAAACAGAATCACAACCAGAAGGGCAGCCATGGGATAAAACATATAAGGAAGCACTTTTAAGTAAACACTCATACCGGTGGAAAAGCCCATGTTGAGAATATCCGGTTCCTGAATAAAAACACCGGAATAAAAGACCACCCAGGTGGAAAAGGGAATCAGTGCACAGACAGGTGCACCGGTTGAGTCAATGATATAGGCAAGCGCCTGTCTTGGGACTTTTCGTTTGTCACAGACATCCTTCATACAGGTTCCAACGGTCATGATGTTGAGATAGTCATCGACAAAAATAATGATTCCGAGAAATACCGACATCATCATGGTGATCCGCTCATTTTTACAGAAACGGCTTAACAGGTTGGAAAAACCAAGTGTTCCTTTTGCCTCGCGGAGCAGGAAAATGAAGCCTCCGAACAGTCCGCAGAGAAGAAGAATATACTGGTTATCTGCGTTGCTGATCTCCGAAAGCAGCAGATCACACCAGGGCCCGATAAAAGCCGCTTTGTACATGATGAGATAGGCAATCAGGGTTCCGAAAATCAGAGCTTCGAAAGATTTTTTCGTTTTTAATGCAAAAATCAGCATCGCCGCAGGCGGCAGCAGACATAAAACTCCATATTGCATAGCGGTTCTCCTTTGTAGTTAGAATATGTGATGCAGCGCACCGCTGTAGGAAGAGTTACAACAGGAAGAGACAGAGCTTTACTGTTTCGTCATGATACGATAAGTTTCCGGCCGTCGGTCACGGAAAAGCCCCCAGGAAAAACGTTCTTCGCGCAGGGCATCCAGATCGAAGGAGGCGTACAGGATTTCCTCGGTATCTCTTCCGGCAGATGCCACAAGTTCACCAGTTGCATCGGCAATAAAGGAAGAGCCGTAGAAAGTAAGAGAAGAGGACTGGCCGCCATTTTCTTCACAGGGCGTTACGGTTTCGGTACCAATCCGGTTTGCAGCAGCAACCGGAATAAGATTTGCGGCAGCATGTCCCTGCATGACGCGTCGCCAGTGCCCGCTGCTGTCTACATTCAGGATCGGCTCACTTCCGATCGCGGTAGGATAGAGCAGGATTTCAGCTCCCTGCACAGCCATGCATCGTGCTGTTTCCGGAAACCACTGATCCCAGCAGATGCCGACGCCGACGGCTCCGAAACGTGTTTCAAAGACCTTGAATCCCGTATCTCCCGGAGTGAAATAGAATTTTTCCTGATAAAAATGATCGTCCGGGATATGGGTCTTGCGGTAAACACCAAGAATGGATCCGTCTGCATCGATCATGGCAATGGAATTAAACAGGCGCTGAACATCCCTTTCATAAAAGCTGACCGGAATCACGACCCCAAGTTCTCCGGCAACGGCCTGAAAACGCCGGATGGCGGGATTTTCTGTCAAAGGCAGGGCATAATCATAATAATCGTATCGCTTTTCCTGACAAAAATACGGTCTTTCAAATAATTCAGGAAGAAGGATGAGATTGGCACCGTTGGAAGCGGCTTCACGGACCATGGTCTCTGCTTTGTCTATATTTTCCTGTACCTGGCTGCAGCATGAAAACTGCAGTGCGGCAATTTTTATATTTCTCATAATCTGTTTCCTCTTTTCTTTGCCGGAATCTGCTGGGTAATACAGTGAATGTTGCCTCCGCCGGTCAGAATGACGCGTGCATCGACAGGGAGGATCCGTCGATCCGGAAAGCATTTTCCAAGAATTTCTGCAGCCACGGTATCGTTTTCATCGCCGAAACGGGGAAGAAGGACACAGTGATTGGCAAGATAAAAATTGATATAGCTGGCGGCAAGGCGTTCCCCGGTTTCCCGCTGATCTTCGCCAGCTTCAAAATCATAGCCGAGAAGATCTTCTTCTGTAATACAGATGGGATGCTTCGGAATGGGCAGTTTGTGAATCACAAAGCTTCGTCCCTTCGCGTCAACGGTATGGGAGAGAAGATCAAAAGCGGCCCTGCTTCTGGCATACTGAGGATCGTTTTCGTCATCTGTCCAGGCAAGAAGCACTTCTCCGGGCTTTACAAAGCAACACATATTATCAATATGGCCGTTGGTTTCATCGTTGTAAATACCAAAAGGCAGCCAGATGATTTTTTCAACCGAAAGATACTGACGCAGCTTTTCTTCAATTTCCGCTCTTGTAAGAGAAGGATTGCGCCCCGGACTCAGCAGACATTCTTCGGTCGTAAGCAGGGTTCCTTCCCCGTCAACATGGATGGAGCCGCCTTCCAGAACAAAGGGGCGGGCATTATAGAAGGAATCTCCGAGAAAACTGCAGATTCGTTCCGGAACCTCACGGTCATGTTCAAAGTGGGAGTACAGACCGTCATACTGGCCGCCCCAGGCGTTGAATTCCCATTGAATGCCTCTTCGCCCGCCCTGATCGTTAATTACAAACGTAGCACCGGTATCCCTCGCCCAGGCATCCTCTGTCGGGGCTTCGATCAGATGAATCCGGTCGGAGGAAAGCAGTTCCTGTGCCGATGCTTTATCCTGTGGCCGGACGAAAAGATAAACTTGCTCATAAGCGGCAATTGCTTCTGCAATTTCTGCAAATGCCGTTCTTGCCGCTTTTGCCCCGTAATTCCAGGAACCGGGACGCCACGGCCAGATCATCAGCGTGCCTTCGTGGGGCTCAAATTCGCCCGGCATGTAAAAGCCATCGGCTTTTGGGGTTCTAAGACAATCGGTTTTTGAAATCTTCATATCCAAACTCCTTTATCATTCGGCAGTTTCCAGCTTTGTCCATCACCGCGATGGAAGGGAGTGGGATTCCGTTAAAGGTATTGGTTTTTACCATCGAATAAATCGCCATATCTTCAAAATACAGTCTGTCACCGATCCGGATTTGGGAATCGAAGGAATATTCGCCGATTACGTCGCCCGCCAGGCAGGTATTGCAGGAAAGGCGGTAGGTATAAGGCTTTTCTCCGGGCAGTCCGCTGCCTTTGAGCGGAGGGCGGTACGGCATCTCAAGCACATCCGGCATATGGCAGGCGGCGGAAGTGTCAAGAATTAAAATTTTTCCGTTATTTTCAACAATATCGAGAACTTCCGTGACATTGTAGCCTGCGTTTAAGGCAACTGCTTCCCCGGGCTCCAGGTAAATCTGAAGACCATACGTTTCTTTCATATGGTTGATACAGGAAATCAGGCGTTCGATATCGTAATCCTCACGGGTGATATGATGTCCGCCTCCCATGTTAAGCCAGTTCATTTTAAAAAGCCACTTGCCGAATTTTTCTTCCACGGCGCGCAGCGTGGTTTCCAGATCATCCGAATTCTGTTCACAGAGGGTATGAAAATGAAGACCGTCCACAAGATCAGCCAGTTCGTCTGTAAAATCGCAGGCGCGGATGCCCATGCGGGAGCCGGGCGCACAGGGATCATAAATCGCATGGCCTTCCTGCGTGGAGCATTCCGGGTTGATGCGAAGTCCGGCTTTTGCGGTTCCGGAAGCCTTAAGTACAGGGAGGTACGTTCGGAGCTGCTTTTCTGAATTGAAAATAATGTGATCGCAGATCTGTGCGAGCTCTTCCATATCCTGCGGGCGGTAGGCCGGAGAATACACATGATTCTCCAGCCCCATTTCTTCCTTTCCAAGCCGCGCCTCATAGAGTCCGCTGGCAGTTGTTCCGCTGATATATTTTCCAATCAGCGGATATTCCGAAAAGCAGGAAAAGCATTTCTGAGCCAGCAGAATTTTTGCACCGGTGCGTTCTTCTACCTGGTGCAGGAGCTTTAAGTTTTCTTCCAGTTTGCCTTCATCAATGACAAAACAGGGAGTTGGCAGTTCGTTTATCTTATACATAGGCTTAATCTACTAAAACAGGATTTTCTACGACCTTCCACGGAAGACCCCACTTGTTGAGTGCTTCCATATACGGATCCGGATCGAATTCATCTGTGGTGTAGACACCCGGCTTGTTCCAGAGGCCGTTCACGACCATCATGGTTCCGATCATAGCCGGAACGCCGGTGGTGTAGGAGATTGCCTGAGACTCTACTTCCCGGTAGCATTCCTGGTGGTCACAGACATTGTAAATGTAAATGCTTCTTTCTTTTCCGTCCTTGATACCGGTAAAAATACAGCCGATGTTGGTTTTACCCACGGTGCGCGGACCAAGAGTGGAAGGATCCGGAAGAAGCTCTTTTAAAAACTGGATCGGTACAATCTGCTGTCCGTTGAAGGTAATCGGAGTGGTGGAGAGAAGTCCTACATTTTCCAGACATTTCATATGGGTCAGATAGCTCTGGCCGAAGGTCATGAAGAAGCGGATTCTTTTTACGCCCGGGATATTTTTTGCAAGAGCCTCAATTTCTTCATGGTGAAGAAGGTACATATCCTTCTCGCCTACCTCATCGAAGTTATATTCCCGTTTGATCGACATTGGCGGAATTTCTACCCAGTGGCCGTTTTCCCAGTAAGAGCCGGGAGCGGATACCTCGCGGAGGTTGATTTCCGGATTGAAGTTGGTTGCAAACGGATATCCGTGGTCGCCGCCGTTGCAGTCCAGAATATCAATCGTGTGAATTTCATCGAAATAGTGTTTCTGTGCATAGGCTGCAAAAACGCTGGTGACGCCCGGGTCAAAGCCGGTTCCGAGAAGACCGGTGATGCCGGCTTCCTTGAAACGGTCCATATAAGCCCACTGCCAGGAATAATCAAAGTAGGCGGAAAAGCCAAGCTCTTCGCATCTCTTTTCGTAGATTGCGCGCCATGCCGGATCATCTGTATTTTCTGCTTCGTAATTTGCAGTATCGATGTAAGGAACCTTACATGCGAGGCAGGCATCCATAATGGTAAGATCCTGATAAGGAAGAGCCAGATTTAATACGGCATCCGGCTGATACTGTTTGATTAAGGCGATTAATTCTTCTGTGCAGTCGGCATCCACCTTTGCTGTTGTGATAATGGTTTTTGTGGTCGGAGCCAGCTTTTCTTTTAAAGCATCGCACTTGGAAAGGGTGCGGCTTGCAATCATAATTTCAGAAAATACTTCACTGTTCTGGCAGCATTTGTGAATGGCTACGGATGCAACACCGCCGCATCCGATGATCATAACTTTTGACATTGTTTGGTTCTCCTTTTTCAGAAAATGGTGTTGGGTTCATCTTTGGCTATAAGCACGAAAAAAAGACAGATGACGTGCATCATCTGTCTAAAAATCGAAATTTATACATGATCGTATTGTGCAAACTTCAGGGGATGGACAAAAATCCAGGCTTCTCCCTGTTTTCCTATGCAGAAATATATAGTCACGTACTCTTATTGACCGTTTCATAAGATGATGTGCTCGTCGTAGAGCATCGATTATAAAGTAATCAACTCATAAAATTTGCGCTTTTAACGCAATCAATAATGTGGCTCTTAACCACGCTCGGCAACTACCCCTGCCTGTCCGTCGGTTTTTTACCAGGGGCATATATTTTGCATAAGAACAGAATTGTTCGCTTGCAGTTCCAAATTATAAAGTGAAATGACATGGATGTCAAGAAAAATTTGTGAAACTATTCAGAGCTATGCGAAATGGAAGATTAAAAATCACAGGGTGATCCAGTAACGCTCCAGTGTTTTGTTTTCATCGGCACGATAAGCGGTGCCGTCGAACCGGCCGCCATTTTTCAGGATCGTTCTGCGGCTTCCCTCGTTGGTATCCAGGCAGCAGACCAGAATTTCGGAAAGGCCGAGGCTTTTGCAGTACGGCTGCACATTTTTCAGCATCCAGGAGGCATAGCCTTTTCTGCGTTCCGACGGGCGGACGGAGTAGCCGATATGGCCGCCAAAGGTGCGCAGAAAATCGTTCAGGTAGTGGCGCACCTGAATCATGCCGACAAGGCGGTTGTCTGATTTGCGGATGCACAGAAACTGTGTTGCGAGAACCATGCCCTCCGGCAGAGTCTCCTCTCTGGTATACCGCATGGTATCTTCAAGATACGCCTTCATATCATCAAACCGGCGAAGCGGTCCGCAGCCGTCCATGGAATCGCTGTTTTCCAGAAAATCGTTCCGGTAGGCGGCGAGCTCGGCGAAGTATTCCTCCGACGGTTCAACTAACATCAGTTCATCGTTCATCCTTAGCATTTCTCCGGTTCCGGATACTCGACGCCGAAGGTCTCAACGGTAACGGTAGCCATTCTCTGCGGCTGCAGCGGTTTGTCGCTGTAGTCGGTGTTGACAGATGCGATTTTATCTACGACTTCCAGGCCTTCTGTTACTTTTCCGAAAGCAGCGTATGCGCCGTCCAGATGCGGAGCAGCTTTGTGCATGATGAAGAACTGGCTTCCTGCGCTGTCCGGGAACATGGTACGTGCCATGGAGAGAACGCCTGGGGTGTGTGCGAGGTTGTTCTCAAATCCGTTCTGGGAGAACTCACCCTTGATGCAGTAATCCGGGCCGCCGGCGCCTGTGCCTGCAGGATCTCCGCCCTGGATCATGAATCCCGGGATGACGCGGTGGAAGATCAGGCCGTCATAGAAGCCTTTTTTTACCAGACTGATGAAGTTGTTTACGGTGTTCGGCGCGATTTCCGGGTAAAGCTCTGCTTTCATCACATCGCCGTTTTCCATAGTAATTGTAACGATTGGGTTAGACATCATTGTTTTCCTCCTGATTTTTAAACGATTTCTTGATAAGACGTAAGTAGCCATTTTTCGAAGAAAAATGAGCGGATTACGAATGTTTTTGATGATTGCCGGAGTGCAAAGCACGTAGCAATCAGGTATCAAAGGGGTCCCCCCTTTTTTTCAGACACGCTCCAGGAATGTCTCATGGATCGCACGCATTGCCTGATCTGCGTATGCTTCGTCGATCAGGGCAGTGATGCGGATTTCCGAGGTGGTAATCATCTCGGTATTGATTCCTGCATTGGCGAGCGCGCCGAACATTTTGGCAGCCACGCCCGAATGGGAGCGGACACCGGCTCCGATGACGGAAATCTTTGCCACGTTCTCATCATAATCCAGCTTTTTGATGCCGAGCGAATCCTTATTGTCGTTCAGCACATCGATCGTGCGCAGCATATCCGGCTTTGCAACGGTAAAGGAAACGGATTTTGTGCCGTCCTTTCCGAGTGACTGGATCATGACATCGATGTTCAGATTGTTCCGATCCAGTAAATTTAAGAGGCGGAACGTGCTCTCCGGATCGTTGCCAAGGCCTGCAACACGGATTTTTGCCACATTTTTGTCGGCAGCCACGCCGCTGATTAACATTTTTTCCATTTTGGTTTTCTCCCTTACCATCGTTCCGGAATTCCGGTTCAGACTGGAGCAGACCAGAAGTTCCACGCCGTATTTTTTTGCGATTTCCACGCATCTGCTGTGAAGGACTTTTGCGCCGAGCGAAGCCATCTCCAGCATTTCATCGTAAGTTACCTCTTCCATTTTGCGCGCATTCGGTACAATCCGCGGATCTGCGGTGTAGACGCCGTCTACATCCGTGTAGATTTCACAGACATCCGCGTGCAGCTCTGCAGCGAGGGCAACCGCAGTCGTATCGGAGCCGCCGCGTCCGAGCGTTGTGATATCATCGTATTTGTTGATCCCCTGGAAGCCGGTGACAATGACAATTTTGTTGTCATCCAGCTCTTTACGGATGCGCTCGGTGTCGATCCGTTTGAAGCGCGCGTTCTGATAATCGGAGGTCGTGTGCATCGGTACCTGCCAGGCATTTAAAGAAACAGCACTGACGCCCATCTGAATCATGGTTATGGCCATCAGGGAAACGGAAACCTGTTCACCGGTGGCAAGAAGCATATCCATCTCGCGGCGGGACGGTTTTTCCGTAATCTGTTTTGCGGTTGCAATCAGTCCGTCCGTCGTTTTTCCCATCGCGGAGAGAACGACAACGACCTGGCTTCCGGCCTGCTGTTTTTCGATGCAGCGCTGTGCTACATTGCGGATGTGCGCAAGATCTGCGACGGAGCTTCCGCCAAATTTCATTACAGTCAGCATAACAGTTTTGATCTCTTTCCTTTTTGATTTACGCGGACAAAAGCGCAGAGCGTGTTTTACCGCGTTTTCCGGGCCGAAAAAACAGGAGTGGGACGTTTTTGGGCCGCGAAACTCTGATACATAGTATAGCGAAAACAGATAGAAAAAGCAAGGAAAAGCACAAGGAAAAGCGGTTTCGTTCTGCGGTTGTATTACCTTTTTGTTTGTGTTAAAATGATAGGCAGAAAAAGAGGAGAAGAAAGCATATGATCATAGAAACAAATTCTGCGTCGGAGACGCTTGCCCTTGGCGAAAAGCTGGGAAAAGCGGCGAAGCCGGGCCAGATTTATACATTAAACGGAGACCTTGGTGTTGGAAAAACCGTTCTGACGCAGGGCTTTGCAAAAGGACTTGGCATCACAGAGGCAGTCAACAGTCCTACATTTACCATTATTCAGGAATATACCGAAGGGCGCCTGCCATTTTATCATTTCGATGTTTACCGGATCGGTGATATAGAAGAAATGGAAGAAATCGGATACGATGATTACTTTTTCGGTGAGGGTGTCTGCCTGATCGAATGGGCAGAACTGATTGAAGAGCTGATCCCGGAGGGTGCGATTTCGATTACGATAGAAAAAGACCTAGAAAAAGGGTTTGATTACCGGAAAATTACGGTGGAATAAAAGAAAAAATCCTGAATGTGGTGGAAAAACAAAAGGAAATCGTAAAGATTCCTGTTTCCGGCAGACTGCCAAAATGAGTTGCACAGGAAGGAAATATCGGAAAGGAAACAAAAAATTATGAAAATACTTGCACTGGACAGCTCCGGCCTGGTGGCTTCGGTGGCTGTTGTTGAAAATGACACACTGCTTGCGGAATACACCGTAAATTATAAAAAAACACATTCCCAGACTCTGCTTCCGATGCTGGATGAAATCTCGAACATGACAGAGCTGGATCTTTCGACGATCGATGCGATTGCAGTTGCCGGAGGTCCGGGCTCGTTTACCGGTCTTCGCATCGGTTCTGCAACAGCCAAGGGACTTGGTCTGGCACTTGAAAAACCACTGATTTCCATTCCAACGACGGCGGCAATCGCGTACAATATCTGGGATACTAACAAATTTGTCTGCCCGATCATGGATGCGAGAAGAAACCAGGTCTATACCGGAGTTTACTGCTACACGGATCATCGTCTCGATACGGTCTGGGAACAGGATACGATGAGCATTGAGGCACTGGCGGAGGGCCTGAACTGCCTCGACCACGAAGTGATTTTCCTCGGGGACGGCGTTGCGGTTTACCGGGAAAAATTAGAGGCACTGCTGACGATTCCGTTTTCCTTTGCACCGGCACACGTCAACCGCCAGAGAGCGGCAGCCGTCGGAGCACTGGCTGAGGTTTATTACAAAGAAGGTAAGATTCAGACGGCAGAAGAGCACGAGCCGGAATACCTGAGAAAATCGCAGGCGGAGCGTGAAAGAGCGGAGCGGGAATCTGTGAAGCATGCCGATGTGGTGAAAAAACAGGAGAACGGAGAAAAAAGCGAATGATCACAATCCGTGAAATGCAGATCGATGATCTGGAGCAGGTGATGCCGATTGAGGAGGCCAACTTTTCGATTCCGTGGACAGAAACCGGATTTTTTACATTTCTGATCCGTGACGACGCACTGTTTCTTGTAGCAGAGGAGGACGGTGAAATTTTAGGATATCTCGGAATCCTGATTTCCTTTGATGAGAGTGAGATCACAAATGTCTGCGTGGCAGAAAAAGCGAGAAGACGCGGCATCGGCCGTGCACTGATGGAAGAGCTGTTCCGTCGGATGCAGGAGAGAAAGGTGCGCGTGATTCATCTGGATGTGCGCATCGGCAATACGCCGGCGCGGAATCTGTATGAGAGTCTTGGCTTTGTGCAGGACGGCCTCAGGAAGGGGTACTACGATCTCCCGAAGGAGGACGCAGTACTGATGAGCCGGACGGATGAATCGGTTCCGAAGAGGTAGAGAGAAATTGTTATTGTATACGCATTTAACGCACAGGACTTTCCTTTCATTCCCAGTAGGAATGGCGGGAAAGATGTGTTACAATCGACAGGACACAGGAGAATCTGATTTCTGTTTTGTGTCAGGAACGAAGAAAGAAACGTTTTTTGATACACGGGAGGAAGAAAAATGCGGAAATACAACAAAAACACAAATGAGCTGGAAGCGGCGGTGTGTAACTGCTGCGGAAAAAGCATGAAAATACAGAATGGAATGCTGCTGGAGGGGATCTGCTCGGTCGACATGACGTGGGGGTACTTTTCCGGGAAGGACCTGGAAAAGCATGAGTTTGATCTGTGCGAGGAGTGCTACGATCGGATTACATTGTCGTTTGCGGTTCCGCCGGAAATTTCGGAGGACACGGAGGTTTAGAATTTCGGGCAGTTCGGCATCGTTCTGGAAGAAAGGGGAAGGTGCAATGCAAAGAGGTTTTACGATTCAGTCGAAGGTGGATGGACTGATGCTTGACGGGCTTGTGGTGGAGCCGGAGGAGGGCGTACAGCGGACGGCGCTTCTGCAGCTCAGCCATGGAATGAGCGAATACAAGGAGCGGTATCTGCCGTTTATGGAGTTTATGGCGGAACACGGTGTAGTGTGTGTGATTCATGATCACCGCGGGCACGGAAAGAGTGTGAAGTCGGAGCAGGACCTCGGATTTATGTACGGCGCAGGCGGCGCAGGACTTGTGGAGGATCTGTTTCTTGTCACGAAGTGGGCAAAGAAGAAGTACCCGGATCTTCCGTTTGTTCTGATGGGACACAGTATGGGATCCCTGGTTGTGCGCGCATACGCGAAGGAACACGACCAGGAGCTGGATGCGCTGATTGTGTGCGGTTCGCCGAGCAAAAATTATCTGCGGCCGCTGGGGGCGGCTGTAGGACACGCGGAAGCGGCGGTGCTCGGGGATGGGCATCGGAGCAATCTTCTGGAGGCGATGTCGTTTGGATCGTTTGCGGCGCGGTTTGCGGATGAGAAGAGCCGGTTCGCCTGGTGCTGTTCGGACCCGGAGGTGGTGCGGGAGTATGAAGAAAATCCGCTCTGTGGCTTTACGTTTTCGGATGATGCTTTTTTTGCGCTGAATGATCTGCTGAAGGAGACGTATGGATTTCATGGATGGCATTGCACAAACCGGAAGCTGCCGGTGCTGTTTTTGTCCGGCGGGGATGATCCGTGTTATGTGAATGTGCGGCGCTTTAAAAAATCCATTGACCATATGCGGCTGATCGGGTACCGCAATGTCAGAGGAAAGCTGTATCCGGGAATGCGGCATGAAATACTGAACGAGAAAGAGAAGTACCGCGTATATGGCGATGTCTGGAAGTGGTTGAAGAAAGAAAAAGTGGTGGGGAATGTGGAGGGGGGAAGCACACCCCCGCAGACCCCGGACGGCGCTCTGGCAGGGAGCGGCGGTGTTTGATCATTTTTTGAAAAAAACGCTCATCAGCAAAAAAACTGATGAGCGTTTTTTTCAATGTAAGTAAATTTTTGACGATCACATGATCCATCCAAATACGGTGGAAAGGACGATCATAATCATGGAAAAGACAAACGAGTTCACCGACATCAGCGTCGCCCGCTGCTTGGACGGGATCATGTCATTGAGCAGAATATCGGTCCGGACTTCAAGAAAATCATCGGAAAAGGATCCGATGAATCCGCCGAAGACCATAAGGGCCGGCAGTCCGGTAAAGCTCATAAGAAAGGCGAAAAGTACACCGATCGTGCCAAACAGCAGAATCGCGCGGTAGCGGTATTTGTGAAAGTATGCCGTCATCCGCGATCCCAGTGCCGCGCCGAGTCCCATCACGAAGAGGGCAGGTCCAAGCAGCGCGCTGTTCATGCCGGTGAGTGGCAGCTTCGCCTGTAAAAAGAAGAGAACCAGCGTGGAAACGGCACCGATGAGTGCGTTCACCAGCATAATATTTCTTGCTTTTTTCTCACGGACAAGAAACTGCCAGCTTTCCTGCACAACCGAAACGATTTCCTGTCCAACAGGATAATGAACTGGTGTTGCGTCCGTTTTTACTTCCGCAAGGTGGAATGAAACGCCAAGCGCAATCAGCCCGAAGAAGAGATCAATCGCATACGCGCGCCGGTATCCCAGCCACAGGGCAAGGCCTGCGCAGAGCGTTGCGGTGGAATTGGTGATACGGTACAGCATCATTTCGGTAGAAGAAAAACGGGCATAAAACCATTCGTCCCCGTTCTGCTTCAGACTGTCATACGCAAGTGCCTCCCGTGTGCCGGATGCAAGGTTATAGCTGAGCGCACTGCATCCAAGCGCAAGCGCCGTTGTAGCAAAGCCGGTGGAAAAAATCATCAGCGTACCGGAAATCAGGGAGGCCATCTGACTTGCAATCAGCGTTTTCCGTCGCCCGAAAACATCGGCGACAACGCCGGAGGGGAGTTCAAAGCAGAGGCTCACGATATGGAAAATACTTTCGAGCATCCCGATCTGCAGCAGCGAAAATCCACGGAGTGCGAGCAGTGCAACCCACGAAGCCGCCGCAATCTGAAAATAGCCGACCGTGGTCATAAGATATAAAGTTCGTATTTGTTTTCTGGTATTTTTCTCAGACATAAAAAAATCTCCTTGTCAAAATATAGTAAAATTCTGATGGGGAGATACGTGCATTTTCTGTGTGATTTTAAGAATACAAGATGTGAAGTTTACTTAAAAAAGAGCGCACTATCCCCATAAACAGCTGAAACATCGCCATTTGTGAGGTGAAGAAACTGGTTTTTCCAGATCATAGTGCTACTCCTTTTGTAATCATAATTTTTTATCAGAATACCACCGGAAACGGAAAAAGTCAAAGAAAAATTTTGACGAAAATAAAAAAAACTATTGACTTTCAAGTATACTTTAATGCTACAATTTTCTCAACAATACTGAGGAAACGAAGGTTTTCCGCGGAAAAGAAAGGGGATTTTATCATGAGTGTAGATGTAACAAAAATGCCGAAATTAGGATTTGGCATGATGCGCCTTCCGGAGAAGGACGGAGAACTGGATCTGGAGCAGATCTGTAAAATGGTCGATGCGTACCTTGCCTCCGGAATGAACTATTTTGACACCGCCTATATGTACTGCGGCGGAAAATCGGAGAGCATCGTGAAAAAAGCGCTGGTAGAGCGTCATCCGAGAGAAAGCTTTACTCTGACAACCAAACTTCCGCAGTGGATGATGGACGAGGGCATTGAGGGGCGTGACCGCATTTTCAATGATCAGCTCGCGCGCACCGGAGCAGGCTACTTTGATTATTACCTGCTGCACAGTGTCGAGGACGGCGCAAACTATGACGGCTATGTGAAATACGACTGTTTTAACTGGGCCAAGAAGAAAAAAGAAGAGGGACTGATCAAACACTTTGGTTTCTCCTTCCACGGAACGCCGGAGCTGCTTGACAAGATTCTCTCCGAGCATCCGGAGGTTGAAATTGTCCAGATCCAGATGAACTATGCTGACTGGGACAATCCGCTGATCCAGTCCGGACATCTGTATGAGGTGCTTCGGAAATACGATATGCCGTTCCTTGTTATGGAGCCGGTAAAGGGCGGTTCCCTTGCATCAGCAGGCAAAGAGATTGAAGCAGAGATGAAACGCGTTCATCCGGATGCATCGATTGCGTCCTGGGCACTCCGCTTTGCGGCTTCTCTCCCGGGTGTTGCAACCGTGCTCTCCGGTATGTCAAACGAGGAACAGATGGAGGATAATATCAAAACCTTCCGAAATTTTGTACCGTTAAACGAGGAAGAAAAAGCAGTGATCGCCAAAGCACAGGAAGCGCTGAAAAAGAGTCCGGCGGTTCCATGTACCGCCTGTCGTTACTGCTGCGACGGATGTCCGATGGGAATCGCGATTCCGGATGTATTCAAGGCATTGAATACCATCCGCCTGTATGGAGAAGAAGACCGCGCGAAAAATTATTATAAAAAGCTGCTGGAAACATCGGGAAAAGCAGAAGACTGCGTGCAGTGCGGTCAGTGTGAGAGTGTATGCCCGCAGCATCTGCCGATCATTGACCTGTTAAAAGAAGCGTCCGAAAAGCTTGACGTGCCGGTGACGGAATAAGAGGATTGCGAATATCCGCTTTTACATATACTTTAGAAAAAGGCTCCCCGGAATACTCTGAAAAAAGAGTATTCCGGGGAGCCTTTTTTTCTATGGGAAATCTTGTTGGAATTTCCTGCGGAGAAAAAGATCCTTTGGGCAGGATTGCACTGCGCGGAAAAAATGTGCCACTTGCGAGAGATGTGACGGAGCGGTTTACGACCGGAAAAATGGAATGTAAAAAAGAAAAAACTCATGTTTTACATAAACTTAACATCTCTGAGATTTTGCATTTTACACGCCGTTGTTATGATGAAACCTGTAAAAACGAAATGTAAAAAACGTCGGGATTGCGATTTTACAAAATAGAAATCACAAAAATCCCGTGTGAAAAGAGGAGAAAAGAATATTATGAAGAGAAAAGTAATTGCAATCACCTTAACCGCAATGATGGCTGCAGGAATGCTTGCAGGATGTGGAAGCAGCGATAGCAGCAGTTCTTCCACAGCAGACACTACAAAAGAGGCTTCTGCAACAGAGGCAGATGGCAGCACAGACGGTGACAGCACCGCAGTAGGCGGAGATTTCTCCGGACAGATCAGCGTGATCTCCCGTGAGGATGGTTCCGGTACCAGAGGTGCATTCATCGAGCTGTTCGGTGTAGAAGAGAAAAACGATGCAGGTGAGAAAGTAGACAACACCACCGTTGATGCACAGATCACCAACAATACTTCCGTTATGATGAGCACAGTGGCAGGTAACCAGTACGCAATCGGTTATATCTCCCTTGGATCCTTAAATGATGAAGTCAAAGCACTGAAAATCGACGGAGCAGAGGCAAGCGCAGAGAACGTAGAAAACGGTTCCTATAAAGTAAGCCGTCCGTTCAACATTGTAACAAAAGACGGTCTTTCCGCAGATGCGCAGGATTTCATGGACTACATCTTAAGCACCGACGGACAGCAGGTTGTTTCAGATGACGGATATATTGCAATCAAAGATACCAAAGCCTACGAAGGAAACTGCAGCGGTGAAAAGGTTGTGGTAGCAGGATCTTCCTCTGTAACACCACTGATGGAAAAATTAAAAGAGGCTTATACACAAGTAAATTCAAACGCTAACATCGAAGTACAGCAGAGCGATTCCACAACAGGTATCACTTCCGCAAGCGACGGTCTCTGCGACATCGGTATGGCATCCCGTGACTTAAAGGATGAGGAGAAATCCTTAGGACTTACCGCAACCGTAATCGCAACCGACGGTATTGCTGTCATCGTAAACAAAGAGAACCCGACCGACGGGCTGACCAGCGATCAGGTAAAGAGCATCTATGTTGGCGACACAACCGACTGGGCAGATGTAAAATAAAGAATGTATAAAGCAATGGAAAAAGAAGTAAGGGCGAACAATGGAAAATCGCTCTTACTTCCGTATCCGAAAATGTTCAGAAAAAGAAGCTGTCTTTCGGAACGTGCTTGAAAAAGCAGTTCGTAAGGAAAAAAACGAAAGTCTTTTTCAAACACGCTCCGCGAAACAATGAAATGAAAGGATTTATCTTATGAAACTAAGAGAAACGATCATGAAACTTGTATTCCTGATTGCGGCGTGCTGCTCCGTACTGGCTGTTGCACTGATCTGCATTTTCCTGTTCATGAATGGCGTTCCTGCTATTTTTAAAATCGGACCGCTGAAATTTTTGACCGGTACCGTGTGGAAACCGGGAAACAACATTTTCGGTATCCTGCCGATGATTGTCGGCAGTATCTGCGTGACCGGCCTTGCAATCCTGATGGGTGTGCCGGTTGCCATTCTTACTTCGGTGTTTCTTTCCCGTTACTGTCCGAAAAAGTTTTACGGCATCTGCAAATCAGGTATTAACCTGATGGCCGGTATTCCGTCTATCGTATATGGATTTTTCGGACTGGTTGTGATCGTCCCGTTGATGGCACAGCTGACAGGCAAAAACGGAAACACAATGCTGACGGCATCTATTCTTCTGGCCGTTATGATTCTTCCGACCGTGGTCGGTGTAACAGAATCCGCCATTACAAGCGTTCCGGAATCCTACTATGAAGCAAGCCTTGGCCTTGGTGCAACGCATTCCCAGAGCGTTTTTTTTGCAGTTGTCCCGGCGGCAAAATCCGGAATCCTGGCCGGCATCGTTCTTGGCATCGGACGCGCCATCGGAGAGACGATGGCAGTGATTATGATTGCCGGAAACCAGCCTCGTATGCCAAAAGGAATCACAGAAGGCCTTCGTACCATGACAGCCAATATTGTACTGGAGATGGGATATGCATCCGGACTTCACCGGGAAGCGCTGATTGCAACGGGTGTTGTGCTGTTTGTCTTTATCCTGCTGATCAATTTATCGGTGTCTATGCTGAACCGGAGGGTACATTATGGTGATTAAAGGAAATGGAGCTGTAAATACAATGGAAGCTGTAAAAATAAATACAAAAGAAAAAGAAAGAACAAAGGTTACGTATCACAAAAGTGTTTTTTCTTCGGTACTGACCGGAATTACCTGGGGAGCGGCCATTCTTGCACTTGACGTTCTGGTTTTTCTGGTTGGATTTATTCTGATCCACGGTGTGAAAAACCTGACACTGGAGCAGTTTGCATGGACCTATAATACAGAGAATGTTACGATGCTTCCGGCAATCATCAACACCGTTACGATGACAGTACTTTCCCTGCTGCTTGCTGCGCCCCTCGGCATTTTTTCGGCGATTTATCTGGTTGAATATGCCAACAAACGCGGAAAACTGGTTGGCCTGATCCGGATTACGGCAGAGACCCTTTCCGGTATTCCGTCGATCGTTTACGGTTTGTTCGGTATGCTGTTTTTTACGAAAACCCTGAAAATGGGATACTCGATGATGTCCGGTGCCTGTACCCTTGCCATCATGATTCTTCCGCTGATTATGCGAACAGCAGAAGAAGCCTTAAAATCGGTTCCGGATTCCTATCGGGAAGCAAGCTTTGGACTGGGAGCCGGAAAGCTTCGTACGATTTTTAAAATTGTTCTTCCATCTGCCGTCCCCGGCATTCTTTCCGGTGTCATTCTTGCGACAGGCCGTGTCGTAGGAGAGACGGCAGCGCTTCTTTTCACAGCAGGAACGATTGCAAAGGTGGCAGGCCTTATGGATTCCGGCCGTACCCTTGCCGTTCATATGTATGCACTTTCCAGTGAAGGCCTTTATATGAATCAGATGTATGCAACCGGCGTCATCCTGATGCTGATTGTCCTTCTGATCAACGGCTGTTCTGGAATGATTGCGAAGAAAATTGCAAAGAAATAAAAGAGAGACGAGGAAAAAACATGAGCAAAATAGATGTATCCAATATGGATCTTTATTACGGAGACTTTCATGCATTAAAAAATATCAACTTGAGCATTGATGCCAATGAAGTGACGGCTTTTATCGGACCTTCCGGCTGTGGTAAATCGACCCTGTTAAAATCCATCAACAGAATGAATGATCTCGTTCCGGGCTGCCGGATCACCGGTGAAATGCTGTTGGACGGAGAAAACATCTACGGCGGAAAAATGGATGTCAACGGACTCCGAAAACGGGTCGGCATGGTATTCCAGAAACCAAATCCGTTCCCGATGAGCATTTACGACAATATTGCCTATGGCCCCAGAACCCATGGTGTCCGTTCCAAAGCGAAGCTGGATGATATTGTGGAGCAGTCTCTTCGACAGGCGGCAATCTGGGATGAGGTGAAGGACCGTTTGAAGAAAAGCGCACTTGGCATGTCCGGCGGACAACAGCAGCGTCTTTGCATTGCGCGTGCTCTTGCCGTACAGCCGGAGGTTCTTCTGATGGACGAACCAACCTCAGCACTGGATCCGATTTCTACTTCCAAAATCGAAGATCTTGCGGTAGAACTGAAAAAAGATTATACTATTGTCATGGTAACCCACAATATGCAGCAGGCAGCCAGAATTTCCGACAAAACCGCATTTTTCCTGTTAGGCGAGGTAGTAGAATACGGAGAGACCGAACAGATCTTCTCCATGCCGAAGGATAAACGGACAGAGGATTACATTACAGGGAGGTTTGGCTGATATGAGGGAAAGATTTGAGCAGCAGATGGAAATTCTGCACACGGAGCTGATTGAGCTTGGCGCACTCTGCGAGCAGGCAATCGGACGGACATATGAGGTTCTGCTGGAGGGAAACCAGAGAGCGGCAGAAGAGATTATCAAAAAAGACCAGGTTGTCGATGCGAAAGAACGGGAGATCGAGGATCTCTGCTTCCGCATCATTTTACAGCAGCAGCCGGTAGCACGTGATCTGCGTCAGGTATCTGCGGCATTAAAAATGATTACCGATATGGAGCGGATCGGAGACCAGGCAGCAGATATTGCGGATATCGTAAAAGTAACGAGTCTTGATGTGCCGGATGCAAGCATCCGTCTGAAGGATATGGCGAAAGCAACAGCTTCTATGGTAACAAAATGCATCGATGCATACGTTAAGCAGGATCTGAAGCTTGCACGGGAGGTTATCGATTCCGATGATATCGTGGATGATCTTTTTGACGAGGTAAAGGATGAAATTCTGCAGGGTATGCGAAAGGGAATTACCACAGATGTCCAGTCTCTGGACTATCTGATGATTGCAAAATATTATGAAAGAATCGGTGACCATGCAACAAACATTGCGGAATGGGTTGTGTATTCCATTAACGGTCACCATAAAGGGGAATAACAGATGATTTACTGCGTGGAAGATGAAAGAAATATACGGGAACTGATCGTATACACACTGGAATCGAGCGGTTTTACCGCAAGAGGCCTGGAAAGCGGAAAAGAGCTGAATGCAGCTATTGCAGAACAGCTTCCGGATCTGATTCTCCTGGACATCATGCTTCCGGGAGAGGATGGTCTTGAAATTCTTTCACGCCTCAAGGCATCGGAAGTAACAAAAGAAATTCCGGTCATTATGGTAACGGCAAAGGGCGCTGAGTATGATAAGGTCATGGGCCTGGACTGCGGAGCCGATGACTATATTACCAAGCCGTTCGGCATGATGGAATTTATCGCAAGGGTACGTGCCGTGCTGCGCCGTGCCGGAAAAGAAGAGAAGGAAAACGATGTGCTGGAGACCGGGGATCTGCAGATCCAGGTAAAGCAGCATCAGGTTCTGGCCAAAGGGGAGAAGGTTACCCTGACCTTAAAAGAGTTTGAACTGCTGAAATTTTTAATGGAAAATAAAGGAATTGTCCTTACGAGAGACCGTCTGCTCGGCCATGTCTGGGGTTATGATTTTGACGGAGAAACCCGTACGGTAGACGTTCATGTGCGTACACTCCGCCAGAAGCTGGGCGAATGCGGCGAGCTGATCGAGACGGTCCGCGGCGTGGGATACCGGATAGGAGGCTGAGAAAGTAAGATGCGTAAAAAAGTCTTTCAACATGCGGGAGCGTTGATTATCGCTGCGATTATCCTGACTTTTTTCACCATGAGCTGGGCAATGTACAACAATACGGCGGAGCAGCTTCGTGTTTCGGTGAGAAATGAATGTGAGTATTACAGGTATTTTCTGGACAAGATGGGTGATGACAGTCTGGATAAACCGGCCGGAAAGATTACAGCAAGTCGGGTCACCCTGATTGACACGGACGGAACCGTTCTGTTTGATTCGGTCGAGGATGCGAAGATGATGGGAAATCATTCCGGGCGGCCGGAGGTGATTGAGGCAGAAAAGACAGGGGAAAGCAATATTTCCCGTTATTCCGAAACGCTGCGGAGCAAAACATATTATACGGCACTGCGCCTGGACAATGGAAAAATCATCCGTGTTTCCCTGACAACGGACAGTGTGTTCGGTGTGATGCTGCGGAATATATGGCTTGTGGCTGTGCTGATTGCGGCAGTTCTTGTCGTAGAGCTGATGATGGTCAGCCATATGACAAAGGCACTCGTAAAGCCGATCAATGAGATTGATCTGAATCATCCGCTGGACAACAAAGCGTATGAGGAATTGAGTCCGCTGCTTGGCAGAATTCATCAGCAGCAGAAGCAGATCCAGCAGCAGATGGAGGAGCTCCGCCATAATCAGGAGGAGTATCTTGCCATCACGGAATATATGAAGGATGGTCTGATCGTGACAAACCAGTCGGTTGTACTCTCCATCAACCGCTCGGCACAGAATTTGTTTGATGTGACGGCAGAGGAGTGCATCAATCACAATATTGTGACAGTCAGCCGCAATGAGCAGCTGAAGGAGGCGCTGGATCATGCTCTGGAGGGCAGTTCCGAGGAGCGGATGCTGGAATTAAACGGAAGAGTCTATCAGCTTCTTGCTAATCCGGTGCGTGTGGACAATGTTGTATCCGGTGCGGTCATCCTGGTGCTGGATGTGACAGAAAAACAGAAAGCGGAGGTGATGCGCCGTGAGTTTTCTGCCAATGTGTCACATGAGCTGAAAACACCACTGATGTCAATTTCCGGATATGCGGAGATCATAGAAAATAACATGGTAAAACCGGAGGATATTCCAAAATTTGCGGGAAGAATCCACAGTGAGGCGAGCAGGTTAAGCTCTCTTGTCGAGGATATTATCAAGCTGTCCAGACTGGACGAGAACGACCAGTCGATCCCGATGGAGGAAGTGGATCTGATGCAGATCTGCCGTGATGTCGAGGGACATCTTTCCATACGGGCAAAGGAGCAGCAGGTGAAGATGACACTGAGAGGAGAGAGCTGCCGGATCAAAGGTGCACGGCAGGTTCTCTATGAGATGATCTACAATCTCTGCGACAATGCGATCAAGTACAACCGCAGGGACGGTGAGGTCGAAGTGACGGTTTCCCGCGGAAGAAACGGACGGGCAGTGGTATCTGTGGCAGATACCGGAATCGGAATTGCAAAGGAAGATCAGGAGCGGATCTTTGAACGGTTCTATCGTGTGGATAAGAGTCATTCCCGCGAAACGGGAGGTACGGGACTTGGACTTTCCATTGTGAAGCATGGAGCGATTCTTCATGATGCGAAGATTAAAATTGAGAGTACGCTTGGAACCGGAACAAAGATTATTCTGGAGTTTTAAGTGAAAAACAGATACCGCAAAAGACAGCATGCGGGGACAGAACCTATATGGGAGGCTTGAAAAATTCATGATTTTTAAGTGCCCAAAGCGGTTCCGCCCCCCGCATGCTGTCTTTTTATGTATGGCTTTGCATCGTTACAAAAATGCAAATTCGTTGTTTTGAATAAACAGAGGATTCAATATTTGGTAAATATGATAAGGGGGTTGGGGGTTGTTTTTTGATGCAGAGTATGGTATTGTAAATATAACGAGTTCCGGAAACGTTACCGACACCGTTTCCGGAAATACAGGCGAGATACCGACAGCCCTGTTTTTACGAAACAAAATGAGCTGGCTATAGGGGTTGCATAAGTTACAATTTGCTGCGTATCCGTGAACAGGAATTATGTATTTGTGGGGTCGGATGGATAGAAAAAACGACAAGGAGAAAGGGTTAAAAAATGAGAGCAAGTGGTATTTTACTTCCGGTAGCTTCGCTGCCGTCCCGATATGGTATCGGATGTTTTTCGAAAGAAGCGTATGAATTTGTGGATCGCCTGGAGGAGGCCGGCCAGAGCTACTGGCAGATTCTTCCACTTGGACCGACGGGATATGGAGATTCGCCGTACCAGTCGTTCTCTACTTTTGCCGGAAATCCATATTTTATTGATTTGGAGACCCTGGTAAAAGAGGAACTTCTGACAGAAGAAGAGTGTGATGCGTGCGATTTCGGCGACAACGCGGAGTATATTGATTACGAAAAGATTTATCTGTCCCGTTTCAAAGTACTCAGAAAAGCATTTGAAAGATTTGCGGCAGATGACGTATATGATGCATTTGTATCGGAAAATGGTTACTGGCTGGAGGATTATGCGCTGTATATGGCGATTAAGGATGCACTCGGCGGAATCAGCTGGAGTGAGTGGCCGGCAGAATTAAAAGACAGAGAAGAAGCAGCACTGAATCAGAAACGGGAAGAACTTGCCGAGGAGGTTGCATTTTACAAATTCCAGCAGTTTATGTTCCTGAAACAGTGGAAAGCACTGAAAGCATACGCAAATGAAAAGGGTATCCGTATTATCGGTGATATTCCGATTTATGTTGCATTTGACAGCGCCGACACCTGGGCAAATCCGGTTCTGTTCCAGTTTGATGAGGACAACCAGCCAAAAGCAGTTGCCGGATGCCCGCCGGATGCGTTCTCCGCAACCGGACAGCTCTGGGGCAACCCGTTATACAGATGGGACTATCATAAGAGCACAGGTTATGCATGGTGGCTGTTACGTCTGGCTCACGTGTTTAAACTGTACGATACTGTCCGCATCGACCATTTCCGCGGATTTGATGAATATTATTCCATCCCATTCGGTGATCAGACGGCAGAGCGCGGCCACTGGGAAAAAGGACCGGGCATGGACCTGTTCAACACCGTCAAAGAAAAGCTCGGCGATGTGGACGTTATCGCAGAAGACCTGGGATACCTTACCGAGAGCGTGATCGAAATGGTAAAAGAATCCGGCTATCCGGGTATGAAGGTGCTGCAGTTTGCTTTTGACTCCCGTGAGGAGAGCGATTATCTGCCGCACAATTACGAGAGAAACTGTGTTGTCTACACCGGAACACACGACAACGATACGATTCTTGGATGGTATTATGTCATGAGTGAGGAAGACCGCGAATTCTCCAAAGAGTATATGGGAAATGCAAAGAGTACCGACGAGGAACTCCCGTGGGATTTCATTCGCATGTCAATGGAGAGCGTGGCAAATCTGGCTGTCACTCCGATGCAGGAGTTTTTAGGCCTTGGCACGGAGGCGAGAATTAACTATCCGTCTACACTTGGAAATAACTGGAAATGGCGCCTGCTTCCGGGACAGTTTACACCGGAAATGGCAAAGAGAATTCATCGGCTGACACAGATTACAGCACGTATTGCAAAATAAAAACACGCGCTGGAAAGAAAGCAAAACAGGCCGGGGAAACAAGCCGGAAGAGATTCCGGCAGAACAGGTACAGAGTTTAAAGGAGAGGCCTGCAGAATATGGAACAGGTAACAATCAGGGACATTGCCCGCAAATGTAAGGTAGGCGTGAGTACCGTATCGAGAGCGATGAACAATCATCCGGACATCAATCCGGAAACAAAAGAGATGATTTTAAAGGTGATTGCCGAATCGAATTACGTACCGAACAACAGTGCCAGAAACCTGAAGCGGTCGAATGCGAAAGCGATTGCCATTCTGGTAAAAGGCATGGACAACATGTTCTTCAACAACATGATCAGTGTGATTGAAGAGGTTGTGCGAAAAAAGAAATACGCCTGCATTATTGAGCGAGTAGAGGAAAAGGCAAATGAGGTAGACTCCGCGATCGAGATCGTCAAAGAAAAACGACTGCGCGGCATCATTTTCCTGGGCGGAAACTTTACGCATCCGCATGAGAAAATGGCGCAGATCCCGGTTCCGTACGTGATCAGTACAATCGGGGCGGTTTCAGACGGAGGAAAACCGTGCGCGAGCGTATCGGTCGATGACTACAGGGAAAGCTATAAGATGGTAGATTATCTCTGTGGTCTCGGGCACCGGCGCATTGCCATCATTACCGCCTGCGAGGACGACATCAGTATCGGACGGCTCCGTCTGAATGCGTACCGCCAGGCTTTACTGGATCATGGGATACCTTATGACCCTGATCTGGTATTTCATATGACGAAGGACGATACGTATTCTTTCGCCACAGGGTACAAGATAACAAAAGAAATTCTGGAAAAAAAGACGGAGTTTTCCGCACTGTATGCCACCGCGGATACGCTGGCAATCGGTGCGTGCCGTGCCTTAAAAGAGGCAGGGCTTACCGTGCCGGATGACATTTCCGTCGCCGGATTTGACGGAATTGATGCAGGAGAGTATTATATACCCAGCATCACAACGATCCGTCAGCCGGTGGAGCAGCTTGCCGCAGAGACGGCGAAGATGCTGTTTTCCTTAATTTCAGGAAAAGAAGAACCCTGCAGCAAAGTATACGATGGGGAACTCGTCGTAAGGGAATCTACGAAGTCGCGGATCGCGCAGCAGTAAAATATTTGCTGTTTCGCTGCCCCCAAAAGTGATTCAGAAGTGAACCGTCCCATTCAGGGAAAAGCTTTGAATGGAACTGCGAAAGCTGCCAATTGCAGGAAATCCGGAATGGCAGCGCAACTAAATGACACTGTGGGAATTTATCCACAGCAATACGAGGAGAAAAAAATGGAAGAAAGAATTCAGGCAATCTTAAAAGAGCGTTTTGGAAGAGATCTGGACAACTGCACAAAGAGCGAAATCTTTGAAGCCCTGATGGTTATCACCAAACAGGAGATGGCAGGTCGCAAAAGAAACACCGGAAGTAAGAAGCTGTATTATATTTCAGCAGAGTTTCTGATCGGAAAACTGCTGTCCAATAACCTGATTAACCTTGGCATGTACGAGGAAGTTGAAAAAGCACTTGCAGCTCACGGAAGAGAGCTGACCGAGATCGAGGAGATGGAAATGGAGCCGTCCCTTGGAAACGGAGGTCTCGGCCGTCTGGCAGCATGCTTCCTTGATTCTATCGCAACGCTTGGCCTGCCGGGAGACGGTATCGGCCTTAATTATCACTTCGGTCTGTTCCGCCAGCTTCTGGTCGACCACAAACAGAAAGAAGTGAAAAATCCATGGATCACAAATGAGAGCTGGCTCGTCAGACAGCCGGTATCCTTTGCAGTTCCGTATAAAAACTTCACGATGCATTCTACCCTGTATGATATCGACGTACCGGGTTACAACAATGGCTGTAACCGTCTTCATCTGTTCGATGTAGATACGGTAGACGAGAGTATCGTTCCATCAGACAGCATCAACTTTGACAAGCATCAGATCCAGAAAAACCTGACACTGTTCCTCTACCCGGATGACAGCGACCGTGCCGGACAGCTGCTTCGTATCTACCAGCAGTATTTCATGGTCAGCAACGGCGCACAGTTCATCCTGATGGAGTGCGAGCAGAAGGGCTACGATCTGCATAAGCTGTATGATCACGTTGTGATCCAGATCAACGATACTCATCCGTCCATGGTCATTCCGGAGCTGATCCGTCTGCTGCAGGAGAGAGGCTTTACCATGCAGGAAGCCATCGATGTTGTAAGCAAGACCTGTGCTTACACCAACCACACCATCCTGGCAGAGGCACTGGAAAAATGGCCGATCGATTACCTCGAGGAGGTTGTTCCGCACCTGATGCCGATTATCCACGAGCTGGACGCACAGGCAAAGAAGAAATACAAAGATGAGAAAGTAGCGATCATCGACAAGGATCAGCGCGTCCATATGGCACACATGGATATCCACTACGGATTTTCTGTTAACGGCGTTGCAGCACTGCACACCGAGATCCTGAAAAACTCCGAGCTGAAACCGTTCTACGATATTTATCCGGAGAAATTCAACAACAAGACAAACGGAATCACTTTCCGCCGCTGGCTGCTGCACTGCAACCGTGAACTGGCACAGTATATTGAGAGCCTGATCGGACCGGGATTCAAAAAAGATGCCGACGAGCTGGAAAAACTGCTTAAATACAAAGACAACAAGAAGGTTCTTGCAAAACTTGAGGAGATCAAACACAACCGTAAACTGGATCTCAAACAGTTCCTGTATGAGACACAGAATATCGCGCTGGATGAAAATTCCATCATCGACGTACAGGTAAAACGTCTTCATGAGTACAAACGCCAGCAGATGAACGCCCTGTACGCTATTTACAAATACATGGATATCAAGAGCGGCAACAAGCCGAAAACCCCGATCACCATGGTATTCGGTGCAAAGGCTGCACCGGCTTATATCATCGCAAAAGATATCATCCATCTGATCCTGTGCCTGCAGGAGCTGATTGATAACGATCCTGAGGTAAGCCCGTACTTCAAAGTGATTATGCTTGAGAACTACAACGTATCAAAAGCTGCAAAGGTGATCCCGGCAGCAGATATCTCCGAGCAGATCTCCCTGGCATCCAAAGAGGCTTCCGGAACCGGAAACATGAAATTCATGCTGAACGGTGCCCTGACGCTTGGAACAGAAGACGGTGCAAACGTTGAGATTGGCGATCTTGTCGGAAAAGAGAATATCTACATCTTCGGAAAGAAACCGCAGGATGTCATCGACCTGTACGCAGATGCTGCTTACTGCTCAAAAGACATCTATGACGAAGATCCGGAGATTGCAAAGCTGGTTGATTTCATCGTCAGCGATGAGCTTCTTGCTATCGGCGACAAGGTTTGCCTGGAGAGACTCTACAAAGAGATCTTGAACAAAGACTGGTTCATGACGCTGCTCGACCTGAAAGAGTACATCAAGACAAAAGAAAGAGTATACAAAGACTACGAGAACAAAGATGCATGGAACAAGAAGTGCCTGATCAACATCGCAAAAGCAGGCTTCTTCTCCTCCGACCGTACCATTGCACAGTACAACGAGGATATCTGGCATCTGGCATAAGTGCAGAACATGCATACAAAACGCCGCCGCAGACGATTCGGTTCGTCCGCGGCGGCGTTTTTTAATGCAATTTTTATGAAAGATTCAGCCGTCTGCTTAAGATATAGCGGCAGATCAGGAACAGAACAACGCAGAGCACCACGGTGATGATAAGTGTGGAAACCGAGGATGTGGTAACCACAGCAGTCGGTGTGGAGTCCTTGAAAACACGGACGATGCTGATTCCGCCGAAGATCTGGATCACGGTAGTCATGCCGATGTAAGAGAGGACAGCCGTCAGAATTTTGTGGCTGGATACCAGGCTTCCGATGCTGATGGCGGCATAGAACAGAAGAATGCCAAAGAACAGCGAAGCGAAGAAGCCAACGATGGAAAACAGTGCCATACCGATGTGGTTCGTGATGCCGATCAGGGAAAAAGCAGCATCGGCAACACCGGTAATCTGTGCCCAGAGATAGGACAGAAAATCGGAAAAGGTCATGGTCTTGCTGTAAAAAAGCAGGGTGTTTGCGGTAAAATACCGGATTGCGGACGGCAGAAGCAAAAAAGCGAAGGAAGCGAGAACGGAAAGTGCGTTTAAGATGCTCCATGCGCCGAAAACCAGCATTTTGGAGAGAATATGATCCGTTGCCGATACCGGAAGGACGTTGGTCAGATACCCTTCGTCGGTAAAAAGATTTTTATAGTAGCGCTGGATCATCAGCACCTGTGTCATGACGGATGCGGCGATCACAATCAAAACGTACGCAAACAGATAGAGGACGATCAGCAGATCCGGCAGCTCAGAAATCTGGGAAAAGAGGAATCCGAAGCCTCCGAGAGCGCCCATGAAAATGGCGGCACCGTTCAGCAGCGCCATGTTTTTCCAGCATGCTTTCCACTCATGTTTCAGACATTTTTTTAACATTTGAATACCTCCCTGAAATAAGAATCAATCGATTCACCCTCCTGCATCCGGATATCCTCAACCGAGGCGTGTAGTTTTAACTGGCCCTCCTGGATAAAGATGACCTCATCGAGAATATTTTCGACGTCGGAAATCAGATGTGTTGAGATGAGGATGGATGCGTCTGGTTCGTAGTTGTTTAAAATCGTAGATAAAATGTAATCGCGTGCTGCCGGATCGACGCCTGCAATCGGCTCGTCGAGGCAGTAGAGCTTTGCGCGGCGGCTCATCGTGAGGATGAGCTGGACTTTCTCTTTCGTTCCCTTCGACATCGTTTTCAAACGGTCCTTCGGGTTGATTTTTAAGGATTCCAGCATGGCATTGGCGCGGGACATGTCAAAGTCCTCAAAGAAATCGCTGTAATACGTTAAAAGATCCGAGACGCGCATCCAGCTGCCGAGATACATTTTATCCGGCAGATAGGAGACGATCCGTTTTGTCTCAATACCGGGATGATTTCCGGCGATGAGGACTTCACCCTCACTCGGGGTCAGCAGTCCGTTCAGCAGCTTTAAGAGCGTCGTCTTTCCGCTTCCGTTGGGCCCCAGCAGTCCGATAATTTTCCCGGAATCCAGGGAAAGGTTGAGATGATCGAGCGCGGTGTGGTTTCCGAAGCGCTTCGTCAGGTCTTTACACGTTACAAGTTCACTCATGATTTTCTTCCTCCTCAATCGTTTCGGCAAGTAGCTGCCGGATTTCCTCCGGGGTTATGCCGAGCTGTTTCATGTGGGCAACAAAAGCAGATACTTCTGCGGCGGCAAGTTCTTTTTTCATCTGATGAATCAACTCCTTATCTTCGGTAATAAAGCGTCCGCTGGTCCGCTGGGAATAGATCAGTCCGCTGCGTTCCAGTTCGGAAAGCGCTTTCTGCATTGTGTTCGGGTTGACGGCGGCCTCCTGCGCGAGATCGCGGACGGAAGGAAGCTTATCGCCCGGCTGATAGCGCCCGGTGATGATGTCCATCTGTACCCGCTCGATGATCTGCAGATAGATCGGCCGCGAGGAATCAAGATTCCATGGCATATGGCATTCACTCCTTTTGTACTACTGTATTAATTTGATAGTACAATCATACAATCGGTTTATGGATTTGTCAAGAAAATTAAGAAAAAATTTTAGATTTAGAGGTTAAATTGTGGTAAACTAAGCGTAAGTGCGGCACATTAGTATTAGAAGAAAAACCGCAGAAATAGTTCCGTCTAAAAAGATGGATGAAGGGAGAAATATGGCAGAAATTAAACTGAAAAAAAGAGAAGAGATGGATCCGGCGTACTGCTGGGATCTTTCGAGTTTGTTTGGTAGTGATGAAGAATTTGAGAAAACAGAGCAGGAGCTTGCGAAGAAAATAGAAGCGTTCCGCGCAAAACAGGGAACAATGAAAGAGAGTGCAAAAGCGCTGTATGACGTTCTTTCCGGTCTGGATGACATCAGCCGCGTCTTTTCCAGCCTGTATGTCTATGCAAGCCAGAAATATCACCAGGATATGGGAAATCAGAAGTATCAGGGCTATGCCGGAAAGATGGACAGCATGATGGCTGTTCTTGCGGATGCCTCTTCTTTCGTAGAGCCGGAGATCCTGGAGCTTGACGAGGAGACGGTTACAGAATTTGAAAAAGCATATGAGCCGCTCCGTCTGTACGATCGCATATTAAAAGAAAACTTCCGCAAGAAAGAGCACATTCTCTCGCCGGAGATGGAGGCGGTTCTTGCAAAAGCCGGAGAGATGGCATCCAGCCCGGATCAGATTTTCTCGGCATTTTCGAACGCAGACCTCAGATTCCAGCCGGTCACGGATGAAGAGGAAAATCAGGTTCCACTGAGCCACGGCACCTTCGTCGGATTTTTACAGTCGAAGGACCGCCGGGTCAGAAAAGAAGCGTTTGAGAAGTATTATGCGGAGTATGAAAAACACAAAAACATGCTCGCCGCAACGTTCGGTGCCAATCTGAAACAGGCCGCATTCTTTGCAGATGTAAGAAAATATCCATCTGCACTGGCTGCATCGCTGGATGGCGGAAATATCCCGGTTTCGGTTTACGACAAGCTGCTCGAGGCGATTCATGCAAAAATGCCGGCGATGTACCGCTACGTGGCACTGCGTAAAAAGCTGCTCGGTGTGGATGAACTTCATATGTATGATGTTTACGTTTCTCTGACGAAAGAGTACGAGCAGAAATATACGTATGAGCAGGCGATCGAGATCGTGAAGAAAGCGCTTGCCGTGCTCGGGGATGATTATGTGGCACTGCTGGACAAGGGCTTTTCGGAGCGCTGGGTGGATGTTTATGAGAACGAAGGAAAAAAGAGCGGTGCTTACTCCTGGGGTTCTTACGATTCCCATCCGTATGTGCTGATGAGCTTTAACGGAAATATCGATTCGGTCTTCACACTGGCGCATGAGATGGGCCATTCGCTGCATTCCTGGTATTCGAACCATACGCAGCCGTTTACGTATGCGGAGTACCGCCTCTTTGTCGCTGAGGTGGCATCAACCTGCAACGAGGCACTGCTGATCCGCTATCTGCTGAAGCATGCGAAAGAAAAAGAGGAGAAGATTTTCCTGCTGAATTATTTCCTGGATCAGTTTAAGGGAACGGTGTTCCGCCAGACGATGTTTGCGGAGTTTGAGAAGCGGATTCATGAGAAGATGGCAGAGGAAGGCACGCTGACGGCGGACGGTATTTCGGAGCTGTATCTGTCGATCAACAAGGAGTATTTCGGACCGGATATGATTTCGGATCCGCAGATCGCGCTGGAATGGGCGAGAATTCCGCATTTTTATACACCGTTCTATGTATATCAGTATGCAACGGGATTTTCGGCGGCGATTGCGATCAGCAGCAAGATCCTGGCAGGGGAGCCGGGTATCGTGGAGAAGTACAAACAGTTCTTAAGCGGCGGCTGCTCGATGGATCCGATTGACCTTTTGAAGATCTGCGGCGTCGATATGACGAAGCCGGAGCCGGTGGAAGAGGCGCTGGATGTGTTTGCTTCTTATGTGGAGGAGCTGGAGAAGCTGACCGCGGAAGCGTAAGCACAGGTTTTAAAGTTGCATAAATTTGATGGGAAATATGTGTGAAAAATATACAAAATTTGGCGCGTTTTTCCCTTGAAAAAGTTTTTGGATATGTTACAATATTATTACAGAGTAAAAATGGATGAGCTGGAAATTGAAAAATATTTGCGATTAAGAGGGAGAATTTCCGTATTTCTGTCGAATGCGGAAGATTAAACGTAAATTTTTCGGAATGCGGCTTTGCTCCTGTAAAAATGGGGAGCGGGCCGCGGCCGGCTATGAAAGAAATATTACTGTTCATTCAGCAGTGAACTGTAACAAAAACAGACGGATAGCAGATGAAGTAAGGGTGAGAGTATGAATTTATATGAGGCTATTTTTGTTAGAAAATCAGTAAGGAATTATTGTTTTGATACGCTTCCGCCGCAGACTTTGGATAAGATTTGGGAGCATTATAAGGAGATGCCGGCACTGTTTTCGGGCATCGGTGTGGATATGGCGATTCTGGACAACAGAAAAGGGCAGGAGAGAATGCTCAGTATGTTCAGTGTGAAGGCGCCGTATTATATGGCTTTTTATTCGGAGGAGTCAGAACGATATCTGATGAACGTGGGTTATATTATGGAACAGATGGTGCTGTATCTGTGCAGTATCGGACTGGGAACCTGCTTTATCGGAAGTAATCGTGTGAAAAAGGCGGAACTTGAGAAGAACGGAAAGCGGCTGGTGGGGATCGTCGCTTTTGGTAAGAGTCATGGTTCGCATACGAGACGGCAAAGTGAAGCAAAGAGACTGCCGCTGGAGGATCTTTGTGTGTTCAAAGAGGTGCCGCGGCAGTGGATGACGCAGATGCTGGAAGCGGCGAGACTGTCGCCATCCAGTATGAACAGCCAGCCGTGGAGATTTGTGGTGTATGATAACAGGATTCATATTTTCTCGAAGAAGCACAGTGTGGAGAAGCTTCGGAAGTGGGATGAGGTGAATTTCGGGATTATGTTTGCAAATATGATGGTGGCAGCAGAGGAGCTGTGGCTGGATGTTGACCTGATCAGACTCGGGGATATTTCGCAGAAAAACTTCTCAAATAATCAGTATGTGCTGAGCGCGATTCTGAAGGCGTAGAGGTGAATACGGACGACCTCGCGTGGCTTCGTACCTGCGGTGCAGCGGGCGAGAAAAAGAGGGCGGAACTTGTGGCGTGGAAGGGGCCCGGAAAAATGAGAATCAACGCAATTCGTCAGGAAACCTGATGGTTTCCCGACTCAGTGCGTTTTGACCTCTGGTATTGTGCACCAGAGGTCATCCCATTTTTCCGGGCCCCTTCTGCGCTCACAGTTCTTGCCCTCTTTTTCTATGCCCGCTGCACCGCAGGTACGAAGCCACGCGAGGTCTGACGGTGGGGACGGGGGTAAAGCGTCTGGATCCGCCAGGAGGCGGATCGGCGTGAGCATGTGGGGTTGGGAGGACGGATGGAAAGGAGTCTGGATTCGTCAGGAGGGTGGTTCGGTGTGAATTTGTGGGGGGAAGACAGCTGTGCGGGTGTCTGATGGAGAGCGAAAATTGAGGGAATCGTAGATACTTTTGATTTTTTTTGAAAAAAATTGAAAATAGGTATTGACAAATGAGGGGAGTTCCTGTATAGTATCATTTGTAAGGTGCAGCGAGCACTTAGCAAGATAAAAATTAATAAATGCGCGAGTGGCTCAGGGGTGGAGTACAACCTTGCCAAGGTTGGGGTCGCGGGTTCGAATCCCGTCTCGCGCTCTGCTGGAAACCGGAATGTGTAAGCATTCCGGTTTTTGCGTTGTGGAAAAATAGATGAAAAAGAAATCTTATTTTTAAAACTTAAGAATATTGCATTTTAAATTTTCATATGCTATAATGCCGATAGGCAATGAAATGAATGGCTTGCAAAGTCAACAAAAGCCCCACGAGCTGCAACTCGTGGGGCTTTCTGTGCCTTTTGGGCAAGGCGGCTTAAACCTTAGGCTGGCTGCCAGTTATTTCTTACCGTCCAGCCATTTGCAGATATAGTAGGCTACTATACTTGCCATAACGGAAAGAAAAAATGAAATGAATAGTTCTTGCACTGTCAACCCTCCCTTCTCTGCCTGTCTGGGAGTGGCAACGTTCATTAGTATAACATACAATTCTTATTTCTAAAATAAAAAAATTCCCTGTTTTTATAAAAATTCAAGGCTTCGAAAAAAAGTTCTTGCCCGGTAGTTACTACCGTACGGTATGCTAAGGATAACAAAGCAAATCAGCGAAAGGGGAATGTAGTATGAACATTACGATGGAGAATTTTAAAACCGCAAAGTATGATGTGTTTTCTATTTTTGATGACCGCTGGGGTTTGTGTACTGCGGGTACGCCAAGGGAGTATAATACGATGACGATCGGATGGGGTACGATGGGGACGATCTGGGGACCGCCAAAGAAAGGAAAGCAGATCATTACCGTATTTATCCGGGAAAGCCGCCGGACGCATCAGATTCTGCAGAAGGAAGACGAGTTTACGGTCTGCTTTTTTCCAGAGAAATATCGGAAGGATCTTGGAATCCTGGGATCAAAATCGGGAAATGATGTGCCGGATAAGATCAGTCTGACCAGTCTGACACCGAAGATGCTGGGAAATGCGGTTGGATTTGAAGAGGCAGGGCTGACCTTTGTCTGCAAAAAAATCTATGCGGTCAGAATGGAGAAAGAAGATCTGCCGGAATTTACGCGCGATACTTTATATAAAGATGGCGATCTCCATTATCTGTATATGGGCGAGATTGAAGATGTCTTTGGCATGATTGAGGAATGAAACAGGAAAATTGGCGTGATGTATCAGTATTTCTTATCACAATCTTGTATATACTGCACCGGGCAGAAAGGCATCAGACTGCGTGAAATGCGGAAAATGTGAGAAAGTATGTCTGCAGCACCTGCAGATCAGAAACCTGCTGGAGGATGTGGTGAAAGAGTTTGAAGCGGAGCGTGCTTGAAAAAATTTCCGAAATTTACAAAAAGTACATCTGATCAGGGAGTAACCTGATCAGATGTACTTTTTTGTACGCAGTATATCAGAGTTTGATCCAAGGGGACCATTCTGCTGCAGAATAATTGGATTAATAGTTGGCTTTATAAGAATTTCTCTTTTCCGCCGTTACGCGGTGCATCCGCTCTGCCATTACAACCATCAGAATCAAAATGGCCATCAGGAATACCGGATACAGTCCGAAGGAAATATGCTGGCCGAGAACACCGAAAACCGGCGGCATCAGGCAGGTTCCGACGTAAGCAAAGGCCATCTGGATGCCGATGATTCCCTGGCTTAAGTCGGCACCGAAGTTTGCCGGTGTCTCGTGAATGATGGAAGGATAAATCGGCGCACAGCCAAGTCCGATCAGGATCAGGCCGATAAAAAGAAGGGAATCGCCAAACGGCAGCAGCATCAGAACCGCACCAACGGCGATGAAAAACTGTCCCAGACGAATCATATTCTGATCGTTCAGCTTCATGGTAACGAAACCGCAGATAAAACGTCCGATGGTAATACCAATGTAAAACAGGCTGGCCCAGCTTGCGGCACGCTGTGCATCAATACCGCGGAACAGTGTACAATAACTTGCAGCCCACATGCCAGCAGTAGATTCCACTGCACAGTAACAGAAAAAGCAGATCAGCACCTCTTTGACACCAGGAACACGGATCAGACTGGAAAAACTCCGCTCCGCCGGAACAGAGGTATCCTCTTCGGCAGCTCCGGCAGGTTTCTGCCAAAGAGGAAGGCTTAAGAACAAAACCAATGTCAGCACAATCTGGAAAATGGAAATGATGAGATATCCTTTGTTCCAGTTCAGGTGACTGATTGCCCAGCTCATCACAACAGGGCCGGTACTGCAGCCAACACCCCACATGCAGTGCAGCCAGCTCATATGGCGCGCCTTATAATGAAGCGCAACGTAGTAATTCAAAGCGGCATCGACGCTTCCGGCGCCGAGACCGTAGGGAATTCCCCAGAGGCACAGGGCCCAGAAAGAATGGCTGATGGAAAAACCAAACAGTGCCACAGCGGTTGTCAGAACACTGACAGCGGTGACCTTTCCGGTGCCAAACCGTGTGTTCAGCCGGTCACTGTTCAGACTGGAAACAATTGTTCCGGCAGAGATAATCATGGAAATGATACCGGCTGCGGAAACGGAAGTTCCAAGTTCCTGGTACATGACCGGCCACGCAGAGCCAAGCAGGGAATCCGGCAGTCCAAGACTGATGAATGCCAGATAAATGACAGGCAGCAAAAGTGAAACCATAGTAAAACCCTCCTGATACAAAAAATTATCATAGGAAATCAGAGAAAAATGCGCGTGTTTCTGATTTCTGTGGATAGCAAACAGGTACAGAAAATTTGCGTTAAGTTTAACGCAGAACCTCTGTACGCAACAATTTCAAAGTATCATACTTGAAAAAAAGAATCAATACTTTCTTTTCAGAAAACAAAAAAAGCGATATAGTAGAAGAAAGAAAATTCTTTCTGAAAAACAGGAAGGAAAAGAAATAAAGAGCAAAATAAAACAAAGGCCAGAAATAAAATGAGAGAAAAACGAGAGGGAGACATATGGAAACAAGAGTACTTCGCTATTTTCTTGCCGTAGCACGGGAAGAAAACATCAGCCGTGCGGCAGAGATGCTGCATATTACGCAGCCAACCTTAAGCCGTCAGCTGTCCCAGATGGAAGAAGAACTGGGAGTGATCCTGTTTGAAAGGGGAACAAGGAGAATCCGGCTGACGGATGCGGGAATCCTGCTGCGCCGCAGGGCAGAAGAAATTATCGGGCTGATTGATAAGACAGAAAAAGAACTGGCAGAGCAGGAAGCACTGATCGACGGACATGTGACAATCGGATGCGGAGAGACAAGGTCTGTGAATGTTCTGGCAGATCTGATCGAAACCTTCAGCCAAAAATATCCGAACGTGACGTTTGATCTGGTGACGGGAACAGCAGATGTATTGAAAGAGCAGATGGATCGTGGTCTGATGGATGTTGCACTGCTTCTGGAGCCGGTTGATGTGGGAAAATATGAGTTTGTGCGTCTGAAAGAAGGAGAGCGGCAGCAGGTGCTGATGCGCCCGGATGATCCGCTGGCACAAAAAGAAGTCGTACATCCGGAAGATTTAAAAGATCTTCCGTTGATCCTGCCAAGAAGACAGGATGTGCAAAATGAGATTACCAACTGGTTCGGAGCATATTATCAGAAGCTGAATGTTCGATTTACCTGTAATATGCCGACGAATGGAGCAAAAATGGTTCGGAAGGGACTCGGGTATCTCATTACGGTGCAGGGAGTCTCCGAACTATGGAAGGAAGACGAGATTGTCGGACGATTCTTAGATCCGCCGATCATCTGCCGCAGTGTTTTTACCTGGAAAAGAGAACAGCCATTCAGCCTTGCCGCAACGAAGTTTATCGACCATATCCGGGAAAATTTGTGAAAACAGCCAGAAAATGATTTATTAACGTGAGTTATTTTCGTGAGCTAATTTATTAGAAAAACTTTACAATCCGGGAAAAATCGTGTTACACTATAACAGAAAAGAAAGTATGTGCAAATCGAAACGGTGTAAAAGGACCATGGCCCGAATTACCGATACGTTTCGCATCACAAGGGAGAAAAAATACAAAAGAGAGGTAAACGACAAATGGGAGGCTTTTTTGGAGTTGCATCAAGAGAAGACTGTACGCTGGAACTGTTTTATGGAGTAGATTATCATTCTCATCTCGGTACAAGACGAGGAGGAATGGCGACCTATGGAGCAAATGGTTTCAGCCGTGCAATCCACAATATAGAAAATTCCCCGTTTCGTACAAAATTTGAGCGCGATGTAGCAGAGATGGAAGGCCATCTTGGTATCGGATGCATTTCCGACTATGAACCGCAGCCGCTCCTGATCCAGTCACATCTTGGAAGCTTTGCGATTACAACCGTTGGAAAGATTAACAACATGGACAAGCTCCTGGAGAATGTTTATGGAAACGGACGGACGCATTTCCAGGAAATGAGCACCGGACAGATCAATGCCACAGAGCTGGCAGCATCTCTGATCTGCAGCGAAAAAACGATTACGGAAGGTATTCGTCATCTGCAGGATGTGGTGGATGGCTCCATGACGCTGCTTTTGATGACGAAAGACGGAATTTACGCCGCCCGTGATAAAAAAGGCCGTACGCCACTTGTCATTGGTAAAAAAGAGGGCGCTTACTGTGCCTCCTTTGAAAATTTTGCTTACCTGAATCTTGGCTATACCGATTATCATGAACTGGGACCTGGAGAGATCGACTTTATCACACCGGAGAACGTGGAGATGCTTGTTCCGCCGCAGGAGGAGATGAAAATCTGCTCTTTCCTGTGGGTTTACTACGGCTATCCGACAGCATCGTACGAGGGGATTAACGTCGAGGAGATGCGATATCACTGTGGTGCCATGCTTGCAAAACGTGATGCGGGAAGTGATGTTCACCCGGATCTCATTGCCGGTGTGCCGGATTCCGGTATCGCCCATGCGATTGGCTACGCCAATGAGTCTAAAATTCCATTTGCAAGACCGTTTATCAAATACACTCCGACCTGGCCGCGTTCCTTTATGCCGACCAATCAGGAGCAGAGAAACCTGATCGCACGCATGAAACTGATTCCGGTACAGGCACTGATCGATCAGAAAAAACTGCTTTTGATTGATGATTCCATTGTGCGCGGTACACAGCTTCGGGAGACGACTGAGTTTCTGTATCAGAGCGGTGCAAAAGAAGTTCATGTCCGCCCGGCATGCCCGCCGCTGCTGTATGGATGCAAGTTCCTGAACTTTTCCCGTTCCAAATCCGAGCTTGATCTGATTACCAGACGGATCATCCTCGAAAAAGAAGGAGAAAATGCAGAAAAAACACTGGAGGAATATGCAGATCCGAAGAGCGACCGCTACGAATCCATGTGCCAGGAAATCTGCCGCCGTCAGAACTTTACCAGCCTCCGGTATCACCGCCTCGATGATCTGGTAGAATCCATTGGACTGCCGAAGTGCAAAATGTGTACCTATTGCTTTGACGGAAAAGAATAAAAAGGATATAATAGTTTTTAAGCAGGCCAACTGGCAGAATATTCTATGTAAGTGGAATCTGCCGGCTGGCCTTAAAAAATATTGGGGGCTTTTTTATGGCAATTACTATTCTGATCGTGGATGATGATAAGCTGCTGGTCGATAAGCTGGAAGAGACTGTGAACTGGAGTAAAATCGGAATCGATATGGTTTTTACGGCAAACAATATCCGCCAGGCGCAAAAACTGCTGGAAGAATATCCAATCGAAATGCTTTTGTGTGACATCGACATGCCACAGGGAAACGGGCTGGAACTGCTCGAATGGATCCGATATAAAAAACTGGATATCGAATGTGCCTTCCTGAGCAGTTATGCAAATTTTGCCTATGCACAGATGGCGCTGAAACTTTCATCCAGAGAGTATCTTCTGAAACCGATTTCCAATACAGATCTGGAAATCGCGCTTCTTCGTTTGGTCGAGATTGTAAAGGAAAAACAGCAGAAGACAAAAGCACAGGAAAATACAGAACAGAAAGAAAAGAAACTATGGGAAGATCTTCTGATCCAGTGTATGCAGGAAGAATACTGGATCGAGCAGGCAAAAAAGAAATATGACGATCCGGAAGAAAAATTCTGCCTGATCCAGCTGCGTGTTCTGGAGATTCCTTCGAAAGAATATTATAAAAAAGAAATCAGTCTGGAGAATTTTGTGATTGAGAATGTCACGACAGAATTTTTTGAAACAAGAGGGCGGCGTGTGGAAGCCATTGTCCATGCCAGTGATCTGGAGTGGGCGATTGTACTGCGGAACGTGATCCGAAATGCAGGGGATGAAGAAAAGCTGGAGGAATGGAGAAAGTGTCTTTCCGGTGCGGTTCCGGCAAGATTCTGTACCTATATGGGAAAACCCGTTACGCTGGAAGAGATTCCAAAAAGCCGGGATAAACTGGAAGAAATCGAAAAATACGCCGTGCCGGATGAGACAGGAATTTTGTACGAAGACCGCTGGTACTTTGTGGAACGTGAATATCAAAAGCCATCCTGGAAAACGTATCTTGCAGAAATGGAGCAGACGGACTCTGTGCAGCAGGTAAGGAAATCTCTGCAGGGCTATATTACACAGCGCCGGGCTGCGGGTGGAATGCGAAAAGATTTTACCGTTCGTTTTATCGGAGAACTGGTTCAGACGGTTTATGGCTATTTAAAAGACCGTGGAATCGCTTTTGAACAGATTTTTGAAAGAGAAGAATTCGAGCACAGAAGACGAGAAGCCTGTCTTTCTGTAGTTGGAAGCCGGGAATTTATCGAATATCTGTTTGCTGTACTGGAGGGACAGAAAAAGAGCGAAACACACAGCGACAATGTGGTGGATCAGCTGAAAAAATATATTGAACAGAATCTGGGAGAAGATCTCTCACGGCCGGTGCTGGCAGGAAAAGTCTTTCTTTCGGAAGATTATGTTTCCAAACTTTTTATGAAAACGACGGGAATGTCGTTGCCAAATTATATCGCCGAGCGCAGAATTGAACGGGCAAAAGAATATTTGCGCACATCATCCCTGCCGATTAGCAAAATTGCGATGGAAGTCGGGTACGGAAATTTTTCCTATTTCAGTAAAACGTTCCGGGAGCTGGTTGGATGTACGCCAAATGAATACCGGAGCCGTCAGAAATAACAAAAAAATGGTGTCAATAACAAAAAAACGTGATAGATAACAAAAAACAGATTTTACTTAAAAAAAGACGTTGCGAAAACGTCTTTTTTTTAATATACAGACTGCCGGAAAATGTTAGAAAAATGAGGCGAGTTTTTGTGTAATATGTTCATCGGTTGAGACGAGAAAAAGAAATCTAAAGGAAAGAAGGGATGATATGTGAGCGCCAACCATAGTAAAACCAAAAAGAAGAGTTCCATAGGATTTGTAGAGGGAGTGAGAAGAAGCAGGCCATTATATTTACTGATGCTTCCTTCCATTATCATTTTTGCACTGTTTACGTACTACCCGATGTACGGAATTGTGATTGCATTTAAAAACTTTACACCTGCGGATGGAATTATGGGAAGCAGCTGGGCTGGACTGAAATACTTCAAACAGTACTTTAACTCCTATCAGTTCGGTCTGACCATTAAAAACACAATTATCATCAGTCTTTACACCATCGCGGTAACATTCCCGCTCCCGGTTATCATGGGACTGCTGGTTAACCAGATGAAGGCACAGAAGTTTAAAAAATTCTTCCAGGTATCAACCTACCTGCCGCACTTCATCTCTACCGTTGTTATGGCCGGAATGCTGATCCTGTTCCTTTCCCCGAGTACAGGTATTATCGCAAAGCTGGTGGGAGTGCTTGGATTCAAGCTCCCGAACCTGATGGGAAGTGCAAAAGCATTCCCACACATTTATGTATGGTCTGAGGCATGGCAGCATGTAGGATGGGACAGTATCCTCTATATCGCAACACTTTCCTCTGTAGACCCGACCCTGTATGAAGCGGCAACGATGGACGGCGCCAACAAATGGCACAAAATGATCCACATCGATGTTCCGGCTCTGCTGCCGACGGCAACCATCATGTTTATCATGAGAATGGGAAGCGTCATGAGCGTTGGATTTGAGAAGGTTTACCTGCTGCAGAATACACTGAACAGTACCTCAAGTGAGATCATTTCCACCTATGTGTATAAGATGGGTCTTGTGAGCAGCCAGTACAGCCTTTCCGCTGCAATTGGCCTGTTCAACAACATTATCAACCTGATTCTTCTTCTGGCAGTCAACTTCATTTCCAGTAAAATGAGTGATACCTCACTGATCTGACAGAATTTTGAGCCTACATAGGAATGGAGAGCAAAGATATGAGTAAAGCAAAAGCAGTATCAACAAATAAAGTAAAGAAATCCAGAGAAGACTGGATTTTCGATATCATCCTGTATACGATCGGCGTGCTTCTGATCATCATCACCCTGTATCCGATGTACTTCATCATCATTGCATCGTTCAGTGATCCGGCAGCCGTATCCAACGGACAGATTATGTTCCTTCCGAAAGGAGTTAACTTCAAAGGATACAAACAGCTGGCGAGCTATGCAAAGCTGTGGACCGGCTACCGTAATACGATTGCTTACGTAATTATGGGAACGCTTGTGACACTCGTTGTCAATGTTCCGGCTTCCTACGCGCTTTCCAGAAAGCATTTGTATGGAAGAAGATTTTTCACAGCATTTTACCTGATCCCGATGTTCTTCACCGGCGGTCTGATCCCAACCTACCTGGCAGTACAGAGATTTCATCTGCTGGACACCTTCTGGGTTATGGTTGTTCCGTTCTCCGTTGTAACGTATTACATCATCGTAGGACGAACGTTCTTCAACAACAGTATCCCGGAGGATCTCTGGGAGGCGGCGCAGCTGGATGGATGTGGATACCTTGGATTCTTCTTCAAGATTGTGCTTCCGCTTTCCAAAGCCGTTATCGCTGTTATTGCCCTGTGGGCAGCAGTAGGACAGTGGAACTCCTACTTTAATGCATTGATTTATATCCGAAGCGAAAGTCTGCAGCCGCTGCAGATTGTCCTTCGAAGCATTCTGGTCGGCAATCAGACCATGAGTGCCATGAGTACCGGCGCTGCAGCCGTTGAGGCAAAGCAGATGGCCGACCTCATCAAATACGCGATCATCGTGGTTTCCTCCGCGCCGATCATGTGTATGTACCCGTTAGTGCAGAAATACTTCAATCAGGGTGTTATGCTCGGATCACTAAAAGGCTGATCCTGCGGACAGGAGAGAAGTATTGCAAATAAAAATCATAAAGGAGAGATGATGATGCGAAAGAAAACAAAAATGGCCTGGAGCGTTGCTCTTTCGGCCGCAATGGCAGCCGGACTGCTTGCAGGATGTGGAAGCAATGGAGGAACGGAAAGTACGAGTGGAAGCACTGCAGCAAGCTCTGCCAAGACAGAATCTTCTGCCAGTGACACGACAGATACCAGTGACCGCCCAACCTACAAAATTGCAACGGTAAGATGGACCGATACCTGGCCGACCGATTTCCTGCATGAAGGCGTCATGAAAGAAATCGAGGACAAGATGAATATCAACATCGACTGGCAGGTTTATTACAACAGTGACTGGTCCGAGCAGAAATCTCTGCTGCTGGCTTCCGGAGACCTCCCGGATGCATTCCTTGGATCCATCTGCTTAACACAGGCAGATATGGCACAGAACAAATCGGCATTCCTGGATCTGACAGATCTGATCGAAAAAGATATGCCAAACCTGAAAGCAGCCTTTGAGGCTGATCCGGAACTGAAAGCAGTCTGCACCAGCCGTGACGGAAGAATCTACAGCTTACCGAAGAAGCTTCCGCTTCGTCCGAAGGTTTGCGGCGATGTTATGTGCATCAACCAGGAATGGCTGGATAACTTAGGACTGGAAACTCCGAAGACCTATAAAGAACTGGAAGAGGTTCTTGTTAAATTTGCGACAGAAGATGCTGACGGCGATGGCGATCCAACCAATGAGATTGGTATCACAAATGCAGCAAGCAGCGGACTGTTAAGCGGTGATCTGCGCCACATCCTTTCCCCGTTCGGAACCATGGTAAGCCGTGACGGAAACTACATGGGACTGAATGGCGAAGGAAAACCGGTCTTCATGCCGATGGAAGAAAATTACAAAGAAGCAGTAAAATGGATGCGTCAGTTATGGGAAGAGGGCGTTGTTGACCCAGAGTACTTCACACAGGATGGCTCTATGCAGACAGCAAAACAGCAGGCTGATGGCGGTTCTCAGGTAGGTCTTATCTTTGGATGGACTGCAGACGCTCAGGTTGGTCCGAACGTAAATCAGTTTAAGACTCTTGAGGCAGTAGAAGGCTACGATGGAAACCACTACGTAGAAGCAGCAACCAATTACCTTGATATCTCCGACCGTGAGCTCATGATCTCCAAAGACTGTAAAGATCCTGACACCCTGCTGAAATGGGCGGATGAATTTTACACCGATCTTGCATCGTTACAGACCTTCTATGGTACGATCGGAAGCCAGATCACAGACAATGGCGACGGAACCTACAATGTAGATGTGCCAAGCGATGGATCTTCTCTGGATACTTCCGCATGGTCCAACTCCTTACGTGACTTCGGACCAAAATACATGAACGAGGATTTCTATGACAAAGTTTCTCTTCCGGAGGATCAGGGCGATGGTGTCAAACTGGCCGATGATGCGATCAATGAGAAATACGTTGATACTGAGAAAAACTGTGGATTCCCGATGGTTCAGTATACCGACGAAGACCTTTCCAGAATCACGGCAATCGGAACCGATATCTATAAATATGTAGAAGCACAGTATGCGCACTGGGTAGTAGACGGCGGCATTGATGATGAGTGGGATTCCTACATCGATCAGCTGAAAGCTATGGGCATTGACGAGTTCCTTCAGATTCAGACAGATGCTTACAATGCATACAAAGAAAATCTGGCAAAATAAACAGAAAAAAATATTACCTGTAAGAAGCAGGCGTTGATCCGGCGGGTCAATGTCTGAAGTGCCAAACAGCAGGAGAAACGGCAGGCCAGAAATGACCTGCCGTTTTTGACAAAAGGAGGATTTTTACATGTTTTGGGAAAAAGAGGGTAAGTTAATTTATTCTTACGATGGCGAGACCGTCTGCATCGAAGCGTGGGGAAAAGATGCACTGCGTGTACGCGCGACAAAAAATCGAAGCTTTACCGGCCGCGACTGGGCGCTGGAAGCAAAGGACGCGCATGCGGGAGAGGTTGAAATCTTTGAGGATCCATCAGCAAAAGGCGGAGCCTTTGCCAATATGTATGAGGGAACGGATACTTCCTACGGAAAAATCACAAATGGAAAGCTTCATGCAGTGATTGATTCTGGCAGCGTCATTACGTTCTATCATGAGGATGGAAGAGTTCTGTTAAAGGAGCATTTCCGCCGTCTGCGCGATGAGGAAAGCATGCCGCTCAACATCATGGGACGCGAGTACAGCAACGGCGTCGGGGATAATTTCCGTATTGTAGCGCGGTTTGTAGCAAGAAAAGGTGAGAAAATCTTCGGAATGGGACAGTATCAGCAGCATGAGCTGGATCTGAAGGGCTGTATGCTGGAGCTGGCACAGAGAAACTCACAGGTCAGTGTTCCGTTCTATCTTTCCAGTATCGGCTACGGCTTCTTATGGAACAATCCGGGCGTCGGACAGGTGATGTTTGCGAATAATGGAACGGAATGGGTAACGGAATCCGGGAAAGAAATCGATTATCTTGTGATTGCAGGTGATACGCCTGCCGAGATCGAGGAGAATTATATGACGCTGACCGGAAAACCGCCGATGATGCCGGAATATGGCATGGGCTTCTGGCAGTGTAAGCTCCGCTACTGGAATCAGGAACAGCTTCTGTCTGTAGCAAGAAAATACAAAGAACTCGGTGTGCCGCTTGATGTGATTGTCGTCGATTTCTTCCACTGGACGAAGCAGGGCGAGTTCAAATTTGATCCGAAATACTGGCCGGATGTGCCGGGCATGTGCCGCGAATTAAAGGAGATGGGAATTCAGGTTGTTGTGTCGGTATGGCCGACCGTTGACGTTTATTCCGAAAACTTCGAGGAGATGAAAGAGAAGGGTTATCTGGTTCGCACGGAGCACGGTGTACCGCTGACGATGCTCTGCGGCGGAAATGAAGTTTTCTTCGATGCGACTAACCCGGATGCAAGAACATATGTCTGGGAGAAGATCAAGAAAAATTATTATGATCAGGGTGCCAAGCTCTTCTGGCTGGATGTGGCAGAGCCGGAATACAGCGTTTATGATTTCAAGAACTACCGTTATCAGCTCGGAAGCGTACAGGAGGTCGGAAATATTTATCCGAAATATTATCTGAAAGCGTTCTATGACGGCATGACGGCAGAAGGCGATACCATGCCGATCAGCCTGATCCGTTCTGCCTGGGCAGGCAGCGCGAAATATGGTGCACTCGTATGGTCAGGCGATATTGTAAGTACCTTTGAGTGCTTCCGGCGCCAGGTACAGGCAGGTCTTAACATGGCGGTTGCCGGTATTCCGTGGTGGACCACTGATATCGGCGGCTTCCACGGCGCAAGAACCGATGACCCGGATTTCCATCGTCTGTACATCCGCTGGTTTGAGTACGGATGCTTCTGCCCTGTCATGCGTCTGCACGGAAACCGCAACCCACAGGAGGGCTACGGTGCAGAACAGATCGGATCCGGCAGTGACAATGAGATCTGGAGCTTTGGTGATGAGGCATATGAAATTTCCAAGAAATACATTTTCCTGCGTGAGCGCCTGAGAGATTATATCCGGGTACAGATGAAGAAAGCACATGAGGACGGAACCCCGGTGATGCGGCCTGTTTTCTATGATTTCCCGACAGATCCGGAGAGCTGGAATGTGGAGGACGCTTATCTGTTCGGACCGGATCTCTATGTTGCACCTGTGATGGAGGATCACGTAACGGAGCGCGAGGTTCATCTTCCGGCCGGAACGACATGGTTTAACGCATGGACCGGAGAAAAGTATGAGGGAGGACAGAAGGTAACGGTTGCTGCTCCGATGGATACTATTCCGGTATTCGTAAAGGAAGGAGCAGATGCAGAAAAGCTGCTGAATATTTTCTCTGAATAAGAGAATGTTCCCGTTCACCGGTACCAGGCGAACGGGAACAGAAAATCCTGTTCTTGCCATGTGAAACACGGACTCTGCATGGACAAAGCCGGAAAATATGGTATAATGGGCTGTGTTACAAAGAACATAGCTGCAAATGCATTCCGTGAGTGTAAAAGGACTGCCGGAGCTGCGCGGTAAGGTGCGGCGTCCGGCAGTCGCTCTGCAGAAAGAAAAAAGGAGGGGTGGATGCGCTTATGAATCTCTGGCAGAAAGGAAAACGAAGGATGCTGCATAGCGTTCGAATACGCAGTTTGAAGGATACGTCCCTGCGGCTTGGAACTCCGGTTTTTCTGGTCCTGATGGGGCTTGTTGTCTGCCTGCTCTGGGGCGTTTGGGAAAACCGCAAGCTGGCAGATAAATATATTGCCGATACGGCAAAGCTCTATGTCGATCAGATCAACCGTGATATGTCGCAGATCAACAGTGAACTGATCTATCTGCTGGATTCTGACAGCAATATCAAAGAAATCCCGGATCAGATAACATCGACAGATGCTCAGTATTATGAAATGGAGCAGACGCTGCGGGAGCGAAACCGTGTGCTGAAAATCCGTTACCATGAGGTACAGACCTTCTTCGTCTACGGTCAGAAAGCCAATGTTCTGATTACGGACAGCGGAACTATGTTTACCGAGAGTAAGGGAATGACAACGCTGAATCAGATGCTGATGTCCTATCTGCAGATTATGACATCAAAGGATTCGATCAGCACACAATGGACCGTGATTACGTTTGGCGACGACGACTATATTGTCGGCTGGTACGCGAAAAACAAAAAAGTCATAGGCTGCGTCATCAATCTGAATCTGATTTTCCGGACCATCCGCGCCAAAACAGAGGAGTATGATGTCATTCCGTTTATGGTAGATGCCAGAGGGCGCGTGATGACGCAGGCAGACACATCGGAAAAATATAAAAATGAGATTATCGATTTTTCCAAAGCGGGAGAGAAAAAAGAGAAAAATGCGACGGTCTATTCCTACCAGCTTGGCACGGTCGGAAAAATCAATCTCATGGTTCTGCCGGGAGGCGGTATTCTTGAGAATGTACTGATTATGCAGATTGCATTCGTCGTCCTGATCGCGGTTCTTCTGATTGTCTGCGCATTGGAAATTACAGCATATTACCACCGGATTCTGGAACCGCTGGAAAAATTCGGACAAAAACTGGAGGAGCTGGAAAAAGAGCAGAGTCTGAATGATGATGGAAGCAACAATCTGTTAGAGCTGGAGTCTGTGAGCGGCAAATTCAAGGAACTGCTGCGGAAAATACAGGGATTGAAAATTGCGATCTATGAAAAAGAGCTTGCAGAACAGAAAGCCGAGCTGGAATATACGCAGGAACAGATCAAGCCACACTTCTTTCTGAACTGCCTGAGCCTGATCCATGGCATTGCGGATAAGAATAACGAAGGCGAGATCGTTGAGATCACAACGGTGCTGTCCGACTATATGCGCTACATTTTCCAGGATTCCAAGAAGCAGCGCGATGTGGAGGAAGAGCTGGAACACATTGAGGCATATATCCGCATCCAGAAGCTGCGGTACGGAGAAGAAGCCTTTTCCTTTGAAGCAACGACGGATGGTGATATCGGAGAATGGAAGGTTCCGTCTCTTTTGCTGCAGACACTGGTGGAAAACTCCGTAGTACACGGTGTATCCCTGGACCGGAAGAGCGAGATTTCCCTGTATCTGACAAATGAAACGTACGAGGACGGTGAGTACCTCTACATCTGTATTTCCGACACCGGAAACGGATTTTCGAAAGAGGCACTGGATGCAATCGAAAACGACACGCCTATCATCTACCACGGCCGTCACCATGTCGGCATCTCCAATATAAAACGCCGCCTGGCGCTGATGTACGGCGAACGGGCGAGCATTACGTGCTCCAATATGGATGAAAATTACGGAGCCGTCGTAGAGGTGCGGCTGCCGAAAACAGAATAAAGCGAAAAGAAAAAAGGCGGGAACCCGGAGAAACATAGAGGGTTCCCGCCTTTTTGCGTGAAAAAACTGCAGAAGCTTCCGGAACCTGATGGCTCCGGGAAGCTCCTGCAAAGGGGGAGATGATTCAAAAACTGTTTTCTGTATCAGATACGGGAAACTCCGTCATCGGTATAACGCTCATAGGAAGCGCCTTCGTATCCGACCATGCGGATGCTTTCCTCTTTGATATCCGGTACGGATTCTGCAAAATCGGCAACCGGGATTGCGCAGCCTTTGCGGATGAAGAGCGGAACCTCATTCAGGGCAACTTCTACATAGTGGATACCTTTTGGAAGAACCTCCTGGAACATGTTTCCATTGCCGAGGAATTTTACAAACATCATTTCTTCCGGCAGATATACGTAACGGCCGATGGCATTCTGGGTGTAAACCGGTGCGATCATGATCTCATTACCGATCATCAACTGATCTTCTGTATTTCTTGCCAGCTTGTCATCCGGGTAAACGAAGGCAAGCGGTTTGAAGTACATATCATCGTTTAAAGCAGCCTTCATGTACTCGCTGTACAGATACGGAACGAGGCGGTAGCGGACGCCGATGACGTTGCGGAAGTCCTCGATATGCTCAAACTGGTAAGGTTCCTGCTCACGTGTTCCGAGTGCGGCATGGTTTCTCATCAGAGGAGTGAAAACACCAAGTGCCAGCCAGCGGAGCAGCAGGTCTCTTGTGGTATTTGCACCGAATCCGCCGAGGTCGGCTCCGGTATAGAGGAAACCGCACATGTTGAGGGACGGCATCATCTTCAGGTTCAGCAGGATGTGTGACCACCACGAGCAGTTGTCTCCGGTCCAGATTCCACCGTAACGGTGCATGCCGATGTAGGAAGAACGGGAGAACATCAGGATTCGCTTATCCGGGGAAATTCGTTCAAAAGCTTCACCGGCAGAACGTGTCATGTTGTAGCCAAACAGATTGTGTACCTTGTCATGGCGGACCTGTTCGCCGTTTACGTTGTGATAAAAGCGTTTATAGTCCTCATGGTTGTTTGCCAGTGCCTGAAGCTTTCCACCTACCATGTAGTGCGGAACTTCCGGGTCACCTTCCACGTATTTCTTTGCAGTCTCTTTGAAATCAGCAAGGCCTTCCTGAGAATAGAAGATGGATGGCTCGTTCATGTCATTCCAAAAGGCATCGATTCCTTTGGAAACGAGAACATCGTATTTGTCGCCAAACCATTTTCTGGCATCTGCATTTAAGACGTCCGGGAAATGAGTCCAGCCTGGCCATACAGTAGCTTCGAAGTAGGAGCCATCCTCACGGCGGCAGAAGTAGCCTTTTTCACAGCCCTCTTCGTAAATGTCATAACCCTCTTCGACTTTCACACCGGCATCGATGATCGGAACGAGATGGATCTTTTCTTTTTTCATATCCTGTACAAAGCCCTCGAAATCCGGGAAACGTTCTTCATTTACGGTGAAGTCCTTGTAATCCTGCATGTAGTCAATATCCATGTAAACCATATCGAGCGGCACATGGTTTTCGCGGTATTTTTTCACTACCGTGCGGAAATCATCCTCTGTTTTGTAGCCCCAGCGGCTCTGACCGTAACCGAAAGCAAACTTCGGAGCAATGTAGCTGCGTCCGATGATGCCGCGGAACTGTTTTACGATATCAAGATCGGAATCACCGGTGATCATGTAAACGTAGAGATCTGCGTTTTCGCAGGAAACGGTCATCGTATCGGAAGTTGTGTAGCCGATATCGAAACGCAGGGTGCCCGGATAATCGAAGAAGAATCCTACGTGTGTCTTGCCGGAGATGATGATGAAGTTGTGTGCTGCATACAGAGAGGTTTTGCTCTCTACGTGGTTTGGATCATCAGCGCAGTCACTGATGTAAAGAAAGCCGCGTTTGTTGATGCCGCGGTTGGCTTCGCCAAGTCCGAATACCATGTCATCGTCAGTAAGTTTTGTGGTGAAGGAGAAGCCGTTCTCGGTGGAGAAGGTACCGTAATCCGGGTTTCCTTCGGAAGAGGGGATCTCTTTTACAACGGCTTCGGTTTCAAATGGGGTTCCGTAGACAAATTTTTTTACCATGTCATCCTCCTTGTAAAATAAATGGAAAATATAGTGTTTTGGTTAGGTTTAGCGCAACACCTTTGTAATTTTATTATAACAGGGATCGGAAAAATGTCTAGCAAAATTCCTCCTTTTTTTAACAAAAAAACGTGTACAGAAAAAAATCCGGTTATGTTGGCAGGACTTCTGCGCGTTTCCGGAAATCTCTCGGCGTACAATGGTAAGTACGCAGAAAGATTTTGGAATAATAGCTCTGATGATTGAAACCGCATGCGGTACAGATTTCCGCGATGGACATTTTGGTTGTGTTTAGCAGATGACAGCTCACTTCCAGACGGTAATGATTCAGAAAATCAATCGGGCTCTGGCAAAGATAGCGGCGGAAAATCTGACAGCATTTATTGCGGCAGACTTTTCCGGCGGCGGCGATCTCTTCCAGATTGATGGATTCACTGTAGTGGCTGTAAATATAGGAAACCATATCGCGCTGGATCAGAAGATCTGGATCCTGTGAGACGGCGGTGTTGCCGTCCGGCATCATCGGATGCGTGCGCAAAAGACGGCACCACAAAAGGGAAAGCAGAGCAGCAGCCTCGATTTCGTAGGCGGTTGGCTGTTCCTTCTTCAGCCGGAGAATTTCCGGGAGGGTCTGCAGCGCTTCAGTATCTTCCGGATTTTCCGGCTTCAGATGAAGATATTCCAGAGCCGGATTCGAAAGAACCGGCGTAATATAAGACTGGTACAGAACGCTGTTCGCGGTGAGGATTTTCGGATGGCACAGGATACAGATAAAGTCACATTCCTGGCCGTTTTCAGAATATCCGTAGTGCATCTGGCGGGAATTGACGATAATCGCCTCCCCGGCGTTTAAAAGGACTCTTTTTCCATTGATATAGTAGTTCATCTGACCGGAGCGGATCTGTACCCATTCGATATCCTCATGCCAGTGGCAGAGCGCCCGGTGATCCGGATAGGAAGAAAGCAGTCCTTCCCGGATATAAAGCGGAATGCCGACTTCATCGTAGCGGACGATTTCGGATGCGTCCTGCATGACTTTTGTAATTGGGTCATTCATCATAAAAACCTCCGTGAAAAAGTACAATTATTATAAAAAATAAGGAATATTGTCGTAGAAAAAACGCAAAACCTAAGATAATATGATTATAACATATACGTGTATGGAATAAAACAGAAAAAAGGAAAAAGAAATGAAAAATCAGAGGGAAATCAAGAAAAAAGATCCAGAATTCTACCGGAAACTTCTTGCACTGCTGATCCCGATGGTTGTACAGAATCTGATGAATGCACTGGTAAGTGCGTCCGATGCGTTAATGGTCGGTACGCTGGACCAGAATTCCCTGTCTGCAGTTTCGCTTGCCACACAGATTTCTTTTGTCCTGAATCTCTTTTATGCGGCGATTACGATCGGAACAACGGTCATGGTCGTTTATTTCCTGCTGAATCTGGATGAAATGATTAAGCTTCCTGCCGTATACAGACACTATAAAAAATATCAGTGGGTGAATAATATTACCAGGGAGGATACAGAATAATGAAAAACGTAGAGAGAAGAGATAGACAGTTACCGTACATTTCCGATGCAGAGGTCATGGAGCAGCAGATGAATGCGAGAAGACTGACGCAGAAACTGAACACCATCGACCGTTCGGATTTTGACGGAATCGCAGCCATTGTAAAAGAACTGTTTGGAAAATCCGAGGGTGCATTTGTCAATCCGCCATTTTACTGTGACTATGGCTTTCATATTGAGGTTGGAAAAAATTTCTTTGCAAATTATAACTGCACCATTCTCGATGTGGCAAAGGTAAAAATCGGAGACAACTGCCAGATGGCGCCGAACGTTGCCATCTATACTGCAGGTCATCCGGTGCATCCGGCGGCAAGAAACAGTGCGTATGAATACGGCATTGAAGTTACCATCGGAGATAATGTCTGGATTGGCGGAAATACCGTTATTTTACCAGGCGTACATATCGGAGATAACGTTGTTATCGGCGGCGGAAGTGTTGTAACAAAGGACATTCCGGACTGGTCGATTGCAGCAGGAAATCCGTGTAAAGTCATTCGGAAGATTACCGAAGAAGATAAACAGTATTATTTCAGAGATAGAAAATTTGATGATGAAGCATGGGAGGTCATCAAAAATCTGTAAAAACAAAATGCTTTCTTGGGCAGTTATGCGATGAAAAAAACTCTGTACCGTATCCATCCGGGAATTTCCGGGGATGCGGTGCAGAGTTTTTTTGCGATAGGAGACAGGAGATCCTGCCGGATTTTGCTGTGGCAAAAAAATGTGAATCCTGCTTTTATGCAGCAAAAAATGCCCAGAGCCGGAATCGAACCAGCGACACGAGGATTTTCAGTCCTCTGCTCTACCAACTGAGCTATCTGGGCATTTTGATTTCCTGTTGGAAACCTCTGTTAATATAACATGGATTCGCGAAAATTGCAACTGTTTTATCGAAAATCGCGAAAAAATTGTGCTTTTGGAGGAATGGCGGTGTATTTTCGTTCGAGAATGTGGTAGTATAAAGGGTATGCAAAGAGATGTACTCTCGGAATCTTTCTGCAAAAATCATCTCTCAAAATCAAGCACAGAAAGGCTCCGAGAGTACAGAGAGGAACAAAGGAGAAATGGTAAAAATAGTATGAAAATGATTCTGACTGCGGTCAACGCAAAATATATTCATTCAAATCTCGCAGTTTACACGCTGCAGGCGAGCGCGGAGAAAGCCGGTGTGTTCCCGGAGATCCGTGAGTTTACGATCAACCAGTCAAAAGATTCCATGCTGCGGAGTCTGTTTCTGGCGCATGCGGATGTCGTCTGTGTGTCGTGTTATATCTGGAACATATCTATTGTGGAAGATTTGATTACAGAATATCACAAAATCAGCCCGGAAACGAAGATCTGGCTTGGCGGGCCGGAGGTGTCGTACCACGCGGAGGAGATGCTGGAGCAGTATCCGTTCCTTGACGGAATCATGAAGGGTGAGGGCGAAATTACCTTCCGTGAACTGGCAGTGTATTACCAGAATCAGGAGAACGGCACGGAGGGGAAAACGCTTGAAGAGATCCACGGCATTACATACCGTGATGCAGAAGGAGCCATCAAAAGCAACCCGTGGCGTCCGGTCATGGATCTGTCCGAGGTGGATTTTCCGTATGCGAATCTGAAAAAATTCGAGAACCGCATCATTTATTATGAGTCAAGCCGCGGTTGCCCGTTTTCATGCAGTTACTGTCTTTCTTCTATTGATAAGCGGCTTCGGTTCCGAAATCTGGATCTGGTCAAAAAGGAACTCGCCTTTTTCCTGGAACAGAAAGTACCGCAGGTCAAATTTGTGGACCGTACGTTCAACTGCAAGAAAGACCATGCAATGGCGATCTGGAAATTCATTGCGGAGCATGACAACGGCGTGACGAATTTCCACTTTGAGATTGCCGCTGATCTGATTACTGAGGAGGAACTGGAACTCTTAAATACCCTGCGCCCGGGGCTGGTACAGCTTGAGATCGGCGTTCAGTCTACGAATCCGCAGACGATCAAGGCGATCCACCGGAAGATGGATTTTGGAAGAGTCACAGAGATTGTAAACCGGATTGCGAAGGGAAGAAACATCCATCAGCATCTCGACCTGATCGCGGGCCTGCCGTATGAGGATTATGACAGTTTCCGCCGTTCGTTTGCGGATGTCTATGCACTGCGTCCGCAGCAGTTACAGCTGGGATTTTTGAAAGTGCTGCGCGGTTCTTTCATGTATGAGCATACCGAGGAATATGACTGTCATTATCAGGAGCGCGAACCATATGAGGTACTGTACACGAAATGGCTGCCGTATGACGATGTGCTGAAGCTCAAAGACGTGGAGGAGATGGTGGAAGTCTACTACAACAGCGGCCAGTTCGTCCACACACTGCCGATGATCGAGCGTCTGTATGAGAACCCGTTCGATTTCTTCCAGGAGCTCGGCGATTTCTACCGGGCAAAGGGCTACAGTGAGGCGGCACATAACCGGATTCAGCGGTATGAAATTCTGCTCGGGTTTTTGCAGGACGAAAAACAGCAGGACGAAGCATTCTTCCGTCAGATGATGGTGCTCGATCTGTATGCGCGGGAAAATATGAAGACGCGGCCGCGCTTTGCAAAAGATCCGTCCGAATGGAAAAACGAGTCGCGTGACTTTTATCAGAAAGAAGCCGAAACGAGAACGCTTCTGCCATCGTATACGACATACGATTGGAAGCAGCTGCAGCGCATGACGCATGTGGAAGTTTTTGATTACGATGTGCTCGGAAACGGGGAAAAGGCGCGTACGGTACTCCTGTTTGATTATCAGAAGCGCGATCCGCTGACGGGAAATGCGGAGATGATCGACTGCAGTGAGCTTTTTTACGCTTGACATTTCAAAAGAACATGAGATACTAGAAAAGGTAATAAAAGATGAAAATACAAGATTTTGTAGTGCTCGATCTTGAGACAACGGGTCTTTCTGTAAAGGAAGACCAGATTCTGGAGATCGGTGCAGTAAAAGTGCAGGGCGGAGAGGTCACGGCATCGTATGAGACTTTCGTCAATCCGGGCAGAAAAGTGCCGGAGCGGATCACGGAACTCACCGGAATCCGGGATGAGATGATTGCGAATGCGCCCGATGTGGAGACTGCTGTCCGCGGCTTTCTGGATTTCTGCGGCGGCCTGCCGCTTCTGGGGCACAATATTCTGTTCGATTACAGCTTCATCAAGCAGGCAGCGATAAATGCCCGTCTGGACTTTGAAAAAGAAGCGTGGGATACGTTGAAAATTGCACGGAAAGCCCTCCCGGATCTGGAGAGTAGAAGCCTTGAAGCACTCTGCGGCTACTATCAGATCCCGCGGGAACACGCACACCGTGCAATGGACGATGTGCTGGAAACGCTGGCACTGTTCCGAAAACTGGAAGAAGGATTTTCGGAAGATCACCCGGAATGGTTTGCCGCAGCGCCTCTGAAGGCCAAAATGAAACGTGAGGTTCCGGCGACGGAGGCACAGAAAAAATATCTGGCGGATCTGATCCGGTACCATGAGCTGGATCTCGAACCGGAGTGGGGAGCACTCACAAAAAGCCGTGCATCCCGCATGATCGATCAGATTATTCTGGCACATGGAAGAATGGAAAAACGACAGAGAACTGAGAAAAAATAGAAGAGAAAAAGAAAGGATGGAACGATGAGTAGTAAAGTCAATCGAAAAGCCCCGACAGAGGCACAGAAAAAGAAGAAAGATCCGCTGGCAAAGAAGAGAAATGCAGCAAAGATACTGGCATTGATTCTTGCAGTGGTTATGGTGCTTGGTATGGTTCTTCCAGCACTTTTATGGCTGGTGTAAAGAGATTCTGTAAAAGACAGAGTGAAATGGGAAACGGATCAAGAAGAGGCACAGTATGAAAAACAGCAGAAAAATGAGAGGCCTGCTGGTGATGCTTATCGCATTCGCATTCTGCTTTCTGGCAGAACCAGTCAAAGCGGATGACCGGACAGCGCTGGACGGAATCTATGTAGAAGACATTTCCGTCGGCGGTATGACCGAAGAGCAGATCACACAGGCAGTAAACGACAAAATTGAACAGTTAAAACCCTCGGTTATCAACCTGTCTGCCGGAGAGCAGAATGCACAGGTGACAGCAGGGGATCTCGGACTTTCCTGTGCCAACCCGGAGGTGGCAAGAGAAGCCGTCACAATCGGGCAGGAAGGCAATGTACTGAAGCGGTTCCTGACACAGAACCGGCTCAAAAATGGAGAGACGGTGACGTTTTCCCTGAAATATACAGTCGATGGCGAGGCAGCGCGCCAGGCGGTAGAAAACAACACGGCTGTGCTGAACCGCGAGGCAACAGATGCAACGCTGACCCGCGAAAACGGCGAATTTATCGTCAATCCGGGCCAGATCGGATGCAGCGTCAACGTGGATGAGTCCACGGCGAAGGTTGTCAATTACCTGACGACAAGCTGGCGGGGCGGCATCGGCGGCGTAGAACTGGTAACAGAAGAAACACCGGCAGGCGGTAATCCGGAGCAGCTTGCACTTGTCAAAGATCTGCTCGGCGAGGGTACGACGGAGTATGGCAACGGTACGAGCGGCAGAAAACAGAATGTCGCAGTCGGCGCAGAGAAGATTAACGGAACGCTGGTACAGCCGGGCGAGGAATTTTCTGTAGAGGCGGTCGTTGTGCCGTTTGATGCGGAAAATGGTTATGCACTGGCAGCATCGTATGAGATGGGCAAGGTCGTCGATTCGTACGGCGGCGGTATCTGCCAGGTTTCCACAACGCTCTATGTTGCTGTCTTAAAAGCAGAGCTTGAGGTGACGGAGCGGTACAGCCATTCCATGATTGTCCACTATGTGGATCCGTCGATGGATGCGGCGATTGCAGAGGGATTGAAAGACCTGAAATTCATCAACAATACGGATGCGCCGATTTATATTGAGGCGAGCGCGGACGGAAGCACCCTGCATTTTGCCATCTACGGCCATGAGACGAGAGATCCGAACCGCACGGTCCGCTATGAGAGTGAGACGACAAACACGGAGGATCCGACGCCGAGCCTGACGGAAGATGCGAATGCATCGTTTGGAACAATTGAACAGACATCGTACGGCTATCAGGGTTCGACGGCGCGGCTGTGGAAGATTGTGAATGACAATGGAAATGAGACGAAGGAGCAGGTGAATTCCAGCACTTACCGCATGACATCGGATGTCTATACCGTGGGAACAAAGACGGACAATGCAGCGGCGCGTGCGGAAATGCAGGCGGCGATTGCGGCAAATGATCTTGCAAAAGCAAAGGAAGTTGCAGCGAAATACAGCCAGAGCAGTTCGTCATCGAGTTCTTCGGAGAAGAAGGAAGACAGCAGCGATACAGAGAAAACGGAGGACGATGAGGACTAGGCGTTTTCTGGTTACTGTTCACTTAGCAGTGAAACACTTGCTGTTTCGTTGCGTAAGAACATGACGTCTGCTTTTTCGTTTGAAACAGGAAGTTCGAGGAGGACGAGGGATGCGAAAGGGTAAATTACAGCAGAGCGTGCTGGTGCGCTCGGTGTTTAAGATGCTGGGGCAGAAAAGAGAGGACGCAGCAGGGCCGGCGGTCGGACGTGGGGTATCGGCATTTGCAGGAGAAAAGGAGACGCAGGTGTTTTCGTGTGCGCCGGTGCTGGTGAAGGATCCGGAGGACGCGGTGCTCGCGGTCTGCCGGGTGTGCAACAGTGTGGCCGCGGCGGGGGCATCGGCAAAAGGAGTGCTGGTGTCGCTGATGCTGCCGGAGGCGATGGAAGAAAAGGATTTAAAGGAGCTGATGCGGGCGGTTGACGGTGCGTGTGTGCGGTATGGAACTGCGGTGATCGGCGGGCATACGGAGGTGACGGACGGGGTTTTGTATCCGGTGCTTACCGTGACGGCGGCAGGCGGGACAACGCGTGCGGGGCTGTTTGATCCGTCGTGTGTGACAGCGGATTTGGATCTTGTCGTGACGAAGGGGATTGCGCTTGGCGCGGTGTCTTATCTGGCAAAGACAAGAAGGGATGAGCTTCTGACGAGATTTTCTCCGGGATTTATCCATGGGGCGGCGGATTTTTCGGAGGATTACTCTGTCTGCCGTGAGGCGGAGATTGCGATCGAGCACGGTGCGGCTGCGATGCAGGATCTCTCGGAGGGCGGAATTTTCGGGGCGCTCTGGGAGATGGCGGACGGCGCGGGTATCGGGCTTGATGTGGCGCTGAAGAGGATTCCGATCCAGCAGGAGACGGTGGAGATCTGTGAATTTTTCGGGGTGAATCCGTATCAGATGCTTTCGACGGGGGCGCTGCTGATTGCGGCGGCGGACGGCGAGGGGCTGGTGCAGAAAATGGCACTCGAAGGGATTCCATCGGCGGTGATTGGGCGGACGACATCCGGGAAGGAGAGGATTCTCCGGAACGGGGAAGAGGTCCGGTATCTGGATAAGCCGCAGATGGATGAGATGTACCGGGTTGGCAGATAAGGCTTAAATATACGACAGGAGTGATTGGTAAAATGGCACATTTGAATATTGTTCTTCATGAGCCGGAGATTCCAGCAAATACAGGTAATATCGGACGGACGTGTGTGGCGACGGGGACGAGGCTGCATCTGATTAAGCCGCTGGGGTTTGATATTTCGGACAAGGCGGTCAGGCGCGCGGGGCTGGATTACTGGTCGAAGCTGGATGTGACAGTGTATGAGAGTTACGAGGATTTTCTGGAGAAAAATCCGGGGGCGAAGATTTACTATGCGACGACGAAGGGGCCGCAGACGTATGTGGATGTGCAGTATGAAGAGGACTGCTTTATCATGTTCGGAAAGGAAAGCGCGGGGATTCCGGAGGATATTCTGTACGATAATCAGGAGACGGCGGTGCGGATTCCGATGATTAATGATATTCGGTCGCTGAACCTTTCAAATTCCGTGGCGATCGTACTGTACGAGGCACTGCGGCAGAATAACTTTGACCATATGCAGCTCGCGGGGCATTTGCGGACGCATGAGTGGAGGTAGACGGACGGGACTCTGGTGATCGTAGACGGAGCTGCATTCTTTTTATAAGGAAGAAGTTAAGATCATTTCCAATTCGGCAAAGACCTGCTCTGCGTAAAGCTGTTTGATTTCGTGGCGGGTCATGCCGGAGACGTTGGTCTGGAAGGTGAAGGTGTGGGCTTGGGCTTTGTATAAAATACAGAAGTAGACGACGCCCTGTACGCTGTCAGCGTTGTTGGGGTCGAGATTTCCGGTTGTGCCGGTGATTCCGATGGCGATGGCGGTGTGCAGGTTTTCTTGTACTGTGCGGGCCATGGCTTCGGCGCATTCGGGGGAGTAGACGCCGTGGATTTCGATGACGGAAGGGTCGACGCCGACGAGGACTTTGGTTTCGTTCAGATACGTGACGTAGCCGCCGGGGAAAATGGCGGAGGCGCCTTCGGTGTCGGTGATCAGGGAGGCGATCAGGCCGGAAGTGCAGCTTTCCATGGTGGAAATGGTGGTGTGGGATGCAATGAGCTGTTTGATGATGGAATCAATGGTGTTTGGGTTCATAGTGAAAATTACCTCCAGAGTTAGTTTGATATGTCTGGCAAAAAAGCCCCTCGGCGGAGGGGCTTATTTTGGTGCTTCGCCTTTGGCGAGTGTAAAGATAAATTCGGTACCAACGCCCTCTGTACTGATGACATTGATATTCTGGTTATGCGCAGTGATGATCTCTTTGACGATTGAAAGCCCAAGTCCCGTTCCTTTGCGGTCCTTGCCGCGGGAGGCGTCGAGCTTGTAGAAGCGCTCCCAGATTTTCGTGATGCTTGCCTTTGGAATGCCGCAGCCGGTGTCCTTGACGGAGACGAAGACTTTACCGTGCTTCTCCGTTGTCTCAACTGTGATGGTGGAATCGTTGTTGCTGAATTTGATTGCATTATCAATGAGATTGTACAGCACCTGCTGGATTTTTCCCATATCGGCGCAGACGTATAAGGTGCGCGATGCGAGGATCAGTGAAATGGAAATCCGTTTTTTTGTGCAGGTTCCCTCAAACGAAGCGGCGGTATCCTTGATGACGGCGTTGATGTCAAACGAGGTCAGATCGAGCATATTCCCTTTATCGTCGATGTCGTTCAGCGTCAGCAGGCTCTGCGTCAGCTTGTGCAGCCGTTCTGTCTCAAACAGAACGATTTTCAGATATTTTTCCTGCATTTCCGGCGGAATCGTTCCGTCGAGGATTGCCTCCACATAGCCTTTGATCGAGGTCAGCGGTGAGCGGAAGTCGTGAGAGACGTTCGCCACAAATTTCCGCTGGTATTCGCCGGTCTTGTTCAGCTCGCCGGACATGTAGTTCAGCGTGGAAGCGAGATACCCCATCTCATCGTGAGATTTAACATCAATTTTGTGGGTCAGGTTGCCGGAGGCATACTCCTTTGCACCGTTGATGATCTTTTTCAGCGGCCGGTACACGACGAGGGAGAAAAAGATCAGAATCACAAACGAGAGTCCGAACACGAGCAGGAACAGAAAATCAATCCGTGCCAGCAGACTTTCCCTCTGCTGATAGACGTCCTGCAGCGGAAGGTGGATGGCGACATAGCCATTGATCCGGAAATCGGAGGTGACGGGAACCATGACGCTCAGCATTTTGTCTTCGAAATAGCCGAAAAACGTTCCCGTGCTGTAATACTCGCTGCCGAGCGCAACTGGATCAAAACCGTCGATGATCTCCGGGTTTTCCTCATCGAGTGCAGCTGCCGTGTTCAGCAGAATTTCCCCGTCTGCGCTGATGAGCCAGATCTGGGAATTGTGATAGGAAGCCAGTGCACTGAGCGAATTGTAAAGATCCGTCAGGGAACGCTCACTGTGGTAATAAAGGTCGCCCTGTTTGGAAGCGATCTGCGTGGCCTCCCGGTACAGACTGGTGCTCGCGCTGGAGACCAGACTGTCCTCCACCATGCGGGAGCCGACCGTTGAGATCAGCGTAAAGCCGGCAATGGCGAGAATGACATAAATGAGAATTAATTTCCGGTAAAGCGTGCGTCGCATTATTTTTTAACCTCAAACTTGTAACCGATGCCCCAGACCGTCGTGATGGCCCAGGAGGCATGGTCCTTGATTTTTTCGCGGAGACGTTTGATATGAACGTCTACCGTGCGGGTATCGCCGATGTACTCATAGCCCCAGATATGGTCGAGGAGCTGTTCTCGCGTAAAGACCTGGTTTGGTGAGGAAGCAAGGAAGTAGAGAAGCTCCAGTTCCTTCGGCGGCATATCGACGGTGCGGCCCTGGTAAATGACGGAATAGTTCGTCTGGTTGATGATAAGATCCGGGTACTCGACACATTTTCCTGCGGTCGCGGACACCGGGATCGTGCGTGATGGCTGAAATCTCCGCAGCACTGCTTTCACACGGGCAACGAGCTCCTTGGAATCAAATGGTTTGATGATGTAGTCATCCGCGCCGAGTTCCAGGCCGAGGACTTTGTCGAACACCTCGCCCTTTGCCGAGAGCATGATGATCGGAACATCGGAATCGTGCCGGATTTCGCGGCAGACCTGGTAGCCGTCCATGCCGGGCAGCATCAGGTCGAGCAGAATCAGGTTCGGCTGGAAGGAGTGAAACTCCCGGACAGCCTCTTCTCCATCGTTTACAATTTTTGTGTCATAGCATTCCTTGGTCAGATAGAGAGAAATCAGTTCTGCGATATTGTTATCGTCATCGACGATCAGAATTTTCTGTTTGGAAGCCATAAAAGATTCTCCTTCACTGGGGACAGGACGGAACCGCATACAGTATGCGTTCCGTCCCATATTTTCCTGAGTTTTTATTTCTTAAACGTAACAATCGTAACGCCGGCATCGCCCTCGCCGAATTCCGCTAAATGGAAGTCCGCTACGTGTTTCTGGCGGCGCAGATAATTGTGAATGCCTTTCCGCAGTGCGCCCGTTCCTTTTCCGTGGACAACGCGGACACTCGGCAGATGGGAGAGATAAGCGTCATCGAGATATTTGTCGAGTTCGGCAACCGCTTCATCCACCGTTTTTCCGAGCAGATTGATCTCGGTAGAAATCGTGGCAGCCTTGGAAAGCTTCGATTTTCCGCTGCTTGTGCAGGAGATGGACGGGCCGGTGATGACAGCCTCGTCGATCAGCACAAGGTCGGAGATATGCACTTTGGTCCGCATGATACCCATCTGGACGAAGAGATTTCCCTTCGAATCCGGGCGGGTGCTGACAGTACCTTTGAGATTCATGCTTAAGACTTTGACGGCATCGCCGAGATGAAGATCCTGCGGGCGGAGATTTCCGGTGCGCTTCGGCACTTCCTTCGCCTTTTTCTTATCGAGCTTGTTCATTTTTTCACGCAGAGCGGTACGTTTCTGCTCCATTTCGCGGACGGAAACATTCTCTTTTCCAAATTTCTGGAAATCACGCATCGTCTGGTCGGCGTATTCCTTCGCCTCGCGGAGAATTCTCTGTGCCTCCTCGGTTGCATTGGAGATCATCTTTTCTTTTCTTGCGTCGATCTGTTCCTGATTCTTGGCAAGGCTCTGCTTCAGGGATTCGACTTCCGCGCGGGTGCGGGCAAGCTCTTCTTTTTCGCGTTCCAGCGTGATCCGGTTCTGCTCGAGAGTGGTCAGAACGTCTTCAAACGATTCATCCTGCTCGCTGATTTCGTCTTTTGCCTTGTTGATGATGTAGTCCGGCAGGCCGAGTTTGCTGGAAATCGCAAACGCATTACTCTTTCCAGGAACGCCGACGAGCAGGCGGTATGTCGGGCTTAAAGTCTCGACATCGAATTCACAGCAGGCATTCTCCACGCCCGGTGTGGATAAGGCATAGATTTTCAGTTCACTGTAGTGTGTCGTTGCCATGGTGCGGATGCCGCGCTCGTGGAGCGTAGAGAGGATCGCGATGGCAAGCGCCGCGCCCTCTGTCGGGTCGGTACCGGCGCCGAGCTCATCGAACAGGACGAGGGAATTGCGGTCTGCCTTGTCGAGGAAGGAAACCACATTCGTCATGTGGGAGGAGAAGGTACTCAACGACTGCTCGATGCTCTGCTCATCACCGATATCGGCGTAAACCTCGTCGAAAACGGAAAGGGAGGAGCGGTCGAGTGCCGGAATGTGAAGTCCGGACTGGCCCATCAGTGTTAAGAGTCCGACCGTCTTTAAGGAAACCGTCTTACCACCGGTATTCGGTCCGGTGACGATCAGAAGGTCGAAATCTTCGCCGAGCGACAGATCAATCGGAACGACTTTTTTCGTATTGATCAGCGGGTGGCGTGCCTTGCGCAGGTGGATTTTACCTTCGGTGTTGAAGATCGGCTCATTGGCGTTCTGCTCCATTGCAAGAGCGGCGCGCGCGAAGATGAAGTCAAGCTCTACCATGTTTTCGAGGTCGTAACGGATCTCATCGCGGTGCAGGTCTGCCTGGGCACTCAACGTAGAGAGGATGACCTCGATTTCTTTTGCTTCTTCAATTTCCAGCTCACGGATATCGTTGTTCAGTTTGACAACGGCCATCGGCTCGACAAAGAAGGTGGAACCGGTCGAGGACTGGTCATGTACCATGCCAGGAACCTGGCCTTTGTACTCGGATTTGATCGGGATACAGTAGCGGCCGTCGCGCATCGTGATGACGGCATCCTGCAGATACGTGCGGTAGGAACCGTTGACGAGCGAGATTAACTGGCTGTGGATTTTTTCCTCACACGATTTGATGGAACGACGGATGCGGCGTAGATTCGGGCTTGCATCATCGCTGATTTCATCCTCGGAGAGAATACAGCGGCGGATTTCCGTGGAAAGCAGCGTCAGAGGCTCCAGTGTTTCGAAGAGATCTTCGAGGCTGTCCGGCGTCTGGTCCGCATTTTCGCGGCGGCCGTACGCTTTGACGCGTGCCGTGTTTTCCAGAAGTGCGGCGGTCTGCAGAAGCTCCGTGATGTTCATGGAGCTGCCGATTTCGAGACGCTTTAATGCGCCGCGGATATCTTTGGCATCACCAAAGGAAATGTGGCCTTTTTTAAAGAGCCGGGTGAGCGCGTCGTGTGTTTCGTGCTGCATCCGTGTAATCTGGGAAAGGGAAGAGGAAGGAACGAGTTCCAGACATTTCTTCCGGCCCAGCGGAGAACTGGCATACGAAGCCAGTTGTTCGATAATTTTGTCGTATTCGAGCGTTTTTAATGCTTTCTGATTCATGATACTTACCTTTTCGTATTAATAATTCATCATCGTTTACAGATAATGCGGTATTTTTTATCACATACCGCCCGGATCTGATCTGGCGTCTGTACGGGAAAGCACAGAGCGCAGGTGGAATGTGGGTCACAGGTTTTTCCACTCCCCCAATTATACCTTAAAAAAGAAAAGAAAGAAACCCCAAGAACGAGAAAATGCAGGATGTTGCGCAAATGAGAAAAAAATGTAACAGTCTTCATAAAATGTTCATATCTATCTGGTAAAGTTTTTTATATATGTGAAGATTGCGGAAGCGCATATGCGCAGAGCAGTTCGGTATGGAATACAGATGTATGGAGAAAGAAATGTATGGAAAATGACCCAAAACCTTACAAATTCATGAAAGAGAGCATCAAAAAGCAGCCGCCCGACTGGAAAAAGATTGTTCTTCTGATTGCCGGATGGCTGACACTTGCGGCGCTTGGCGGTCTGGTTGCGGCCGCGGTATTTGCGGTGACAGAGCCAAAGATTGCAGAAGCAGTTACCAGGGAAGAGCTGCCGGCGAAAGTGGATATCCCGGGAGATGAGGATCCAAACAGCGGACAGGAGCCGGATGAGACAATTACCGCATCTTCGGCGAGTGCGTCGGTAGACAGCAGCGGCTCCGGTTCGGAAATCAGCAGTTCTACAGTGGATAGCAGTACTTCAGAAAGCAGTGTATCCGAAAGTACGGTTTCCGAAAGCACAGAGGGAACGGAAAGCAGCACTTCCGAAGAGCCGGAGGAGGGCAGCGAGGTTTCCAGTGTCGATGGGGAAACGGATGCGGAGGAAAAGGACAGCAGCCTGAAAAATTATGAAGCGCTCTACCAGGATATGCTGGAAGTAACGGAAAAACCAAAACGAGCGCTGGTTACCGTCATCGGCATTACCAATCAGATGGACTATTTTAACCAGAACTATGAAAACCAGCAGCAGATTTCCGGTCTGATTGTTGCGGACAACGGGCAGGATCTCTTTATTCTGACGGAATACCGCATCGTGGAAAATGTGGAGCGGATTCAGGTCACCTTCTGGGACGAGACGATGGTGGATGCCACATACCAGCGCCACGATCCGAGCACCGGCCTTACGATTGTGAAGGTGGATGAATCGAAGCTGGATGAGGAAACACGGGACGGTCTTGCGGTTGCGCCGCTCGGCAGTTCGTATCTCGTCAGCCAGGGTGACCCGGTCGTGGCTGTCGGAAGCCCGGTCGGCTACAGCGATTCGATTGCGTACGGTGTGGTGACTTCGGTTACGAACAAGATTTCCGCGCTGGACAATGAGTACAATCTGCTGACCACCGACATCCTCGGCAGCACGGACGGCAGCGGCATTCTGGTAAATCTTGACGGCGAAATCGTCGGCATTATTGCGCAGAGTTACAGTGCCAAGGGAAACAACGTGGTGACGGGCATTGCGATTTCCCAGATCAAAAAGCTGATCGAAAATCTTTCCAACAACGTGAGCCGCGCGTATATCGGCATCCGCGGACAGGATGTCACAGAAGAACTTTCCGATAAAACCGGCATTCCAAAAGGCGTTCTTATCAGCCGCGTCGCAGACGATTCTCCGGCGATGATGGCGGGCATGAAAGAGTACGATGTGATTGTAAAGGTCGGGGAGCACAAGGTTGAGACGATCAAACAGTACCATGAACAGCTTGGCAAATACAGCACAGGAGACGTGGTTACCGTGACGGCGATGCGGAAAGGCGCCGAAGGGTATGCGGAGATGACGTTTGATGTGACGATGGGGGAAGTATAAAAAACAGAGGCTTTCGGGAGCAGAAAAAGCCGGTTTTAGCCGGTGGGGCTTCCGGAAGCTTTTCTTTTCGAATGGTTTTCCACTGGCGGATGAAAAAATACGTGCATTCTGCAGGAAAATCTGGTAGAATTGGTAAGGCATGCAGGAGCACAGGCTTTGCATCATAAAAACGGCATCATAGAAACAAAAACGGAACACTGTGTCCGCATTTATCTTAGAAAAAGAGGATTTATTTTTATGAAGTATATCAACGAACTCCGGGAAGGAAACCGCATTTCCGGAATTTATCTCTGCAAACATAAACAGTCGGCTGTTACCAAAAACGGAAAACAGTACGAAAACGTGATCTTACAGGATAAAACCGGTACGATCGATGCGAAAATCTGGGATCCGAATTCTATGGGAATCCGTGAATTTGAAGCACTGGATTATGTAGATATTATGGGAGATGTTTCCAGTTTCAATGGGGCACTTCAGGTTTCCATTAAAAATGCAAGAAAAGCGGAAGAGGGCGAATATAATCCGGCGGACTATCTGCCGACGAGCCGTTACGACATCAATACGATGTATCAGGAGCTGCTCTCCTGGATCGGAACGGTGAAAAATCAGTATCTCTCCGAACTGCTGACGTATTATTTTATCCAGGATCAGGAGACCGCAAAACGGTTCCGCATGAGCTCTGCAGCAAAAAGCGTGCATCACGGATTCGTCGGCGGCCTTTTAGAGCATACGTTAAGTGTCACCCGTTTCTGCGATTTTATGGTAAAATCGTATCCGATTCTGAACCGCGATCTGCTGATTACGGCAGCGATTCTGCACGATATCGGAAAGACGAAAGAACTCTCCCTATTCCCGCAGAACGATTACACCAATGACGGACAGCTGCTCGGCCACATTATGATCGGTGCGGAGATGGTACACGATGCGGCGCAGAAGATCGACGGTTTCCCACAGGAACTCGAGAATCAGTTAAAGCACTGCATTCTGGCACACCACGGCGAGCTGGAATACGGTTCCCCGAAAAAACCGGCAATGGTAGAGGCGGTAGCGCTGAACCTGGCGGACAATGCCGATGCCAAAATGGAAACCCTGACCGAGCTGTTTGACGCAGCGCCGGCCGGCAATGAGTGGCTTGGCTACAACCGGTTCTTTGAGTCCAACATCCGCAGAACAGGAGACTTTTCATGAGCTATCAGAAAAATGATGTACTGACGGTGAAAATTGAAGATATGGGACACGACGGAGAGGGTATAGGCAAATGCGAGGGCTATACCCTCTTTGTCAAGGACACCGTCATCGGCGATCTTGCCGAGGTAAAAGTGATCAAAGCAAAGAAAAATTACGGCTACGCGCGCCTGATGCGCCTGATCGAGCCGTCCGCACACCGCGTCGAGCCGGTCTGCCCGGTTGCACGTCCGTGCGGCGGATGCCAGTTGCAGATGCTCGACTATGCGGAGCAGCTTCGCTTTAAGGAGAAGAAAATCGCCGGAAATCTCCAGCGCATCGGCGGCATGGCGGAGATCCCGATGGAGCCGATCGTGGGGATGGAAAATCCGTTCCGCTATCGAAACAAAGCCCAGTTTCCGATCGGGCAGGATAGAAATGGAAAGCTGATTACGGGATTTTATGCGGGAAGAACGCATCAGATCATGGAAAACCGGAACTGTTATCTCGGCGTGGAGCAGAACGAGGAGATTCTGAATCGCATTCTTGCCTGGATGGAGGAGAACGGCGTTCCGGCATACAACGAGGAGACCGGCAAAGGCCTGGTGCGCCATGTGCTGATCCGGTTTGGATTTATGACGAAAGAGATTATGGTCTGTCTCGTTGTGAACGGAAAGAAACTGCCGGCCGAGGAGAAACTCATCAAATCGCTGACAGAACTCGAAGACATGACAAGCATTACCCTAAGCGCAAACCGTGAGCGGACCAATGTGATCATGGGAAAAGAAATCCGCTGCCTGTGGGGACAGGGGTATATCACCGACTATATTGGAACCGTAAAATATCGGATCTCCCCGCTGTCCTTCTACCAGGTCAACCCGGCGCAGACGGAAAAGCTGTACGGTCTTGCCCTGGAATACGCAGGCCTCACCGGAAATGAGACGGTCTGGGATCTCTACTGCGGCATCGGAACGATTTCCCTGTTCCTCGCGCAGAAAGCCAAAAAAGTCTACGGCGTCGAAATCGTCCCGGAGGCAATCGCGGATGCGAAGAACAATGCGAAAATTAACGAGATCGAAAACGCTGAATTTTTCGTTGGAAAATCGGAAGAGATTCTTCCGGCCTACTACGAACAGTACGCCAAAGACCACCCGGGCGAACACGCCCACGCGGACGTCATCGTCGTCGATCCGCCGAGAAAAGGCTGCGAAGAAAACCTCCTCCACACCATGGCCAGCATGCAGCCGGACCGCATCGTGTATGTATCCTGCGATTCCGCAACGCTGGCACGAGATGTGAAGGTGCTTGGGGAGCTGGGGTATGAAGTAAAGAAAGTCCGAGGGGTTGACCAATTCCCGATGACGTGCCATGTGGAGACGGTAGTTCTTTTATCCCACAAAAAAGCCGACAGTTATATCCACATTGATGTGGAGTTTGGAGAGGGCGAGGGCAAGATTCCGGTAGATAGTATTGCTAAAAGAGCCGAAGCGTATAAGCCCAAAGAAAAAGTGACCTACAAAATGATTAAGGAGTACATAGAAGCGAAATACGGCTTCAAGGTACATACCGCATATATCGCAGAGGTAAAGCGAAATTTGGGATTGCCGATGTATGATGCTCCTAATGCGGTAGAAGAATTGAAACAGCCGAGGAAACATCCGACACCAGAAAAGGTAGAAGCAATCAAAGATGCACTTCGTTATTTTGCAGTGATATAAAACTTTACTTACAATCGAATATTTCTTACATAGCCGTTTATTCATTTATTTGAGTAAGCGGCTTTTTTCATCCCTATTTTTCGGAATAGGGATATTTTTTGTAGAAGGAGGAGGTTTATTTGAACACGCAAATCATCGCCATCGCCAACCAGAAAGGCGGCGTTGGCAAAACAACAACCTGTGCGAACTTGGGAATAGGTCTGGCACAGGCCGGAAAGAAAGTGCTTCTGATCGACGGGGACCCACAAGGAAGTCTGACAATCAGCTTGGGAAATCCGCAACCGGACAAGCTGCCATTTACACTGTCGGATGCAATGGGCAAAATTCTGATGGATCA